>NZ_JAKRVY010000006.1 GCF_023638055.1 Natranaeroarchaeum aerophilus
CATCCTCCTACAGGGGGGATTCTGAAATCGTGCTAGCTGGCCGTTCCGCTGGTGAGCAGTCCGATGGACTGCGATCCTCGTCAGAACTCGCTTCTGACGCTGGCACGCGGCTCACATTCGGGCGTGGCGTTCTTGCCTACGAACCCGATCAAGCTGAGGCGGCCACTGGTGGTGGGTCGGCTGTCATAGCGCCTGCTGTCGCCTTGCCCGAGTCGAATTCGGATAGTAGTGATGGATGCGGCCCAGTCGTCCAGCAGTGTACCCGTTTTGTACGGTGTACTACTGAAAGCTACTGAAAATTGGAACGGTAGTAGTTACTGCTGGCCAGTCGCTCGAACGCTCGTCTCGTGTGTGACCCGCTCCGAAGTACTCCGGATCTCGAACGACACTCCGAGTACGTGCGTCCCCCCCGCCCGCTCCTGTACGACGATCCCGCCGATCGCCTCACAGTCGCCGAACTGTCGATCCGGGCCGCTCGGGCAGTCGTCAGCCGCCCATGTCGCTGCATCGGTCTCGTCGTAAGCAATCTCATGCACGACTGATCGCTCCAGTTCGGAGACGCGGAGCGTCTCGACACGCGGTTCGAGGTCGTCTTCAAGTTCACCGACTGCCGACTCGCGCTCGTCCCAGTCGTACTGCTCGGGCACGGATGCCGTGGCGTCGTGGACACTCCGATCCAGCGCGCCCACAATGCGCTCGGGAGAGCCTTCCTCGCTGCGCGGGTCGATGTCCGGATGTGAACCGACCTGCAGGTATGCCAGCGCGCCGGTCGCCAGCGCAAACGCGATCACGGCCGCGGCCAGCAAGACAAGTTGTCCCCGTGCGTCCGGAGTGAGATCAGTCACGCATACCACACTCTGATCGTCACGTCCCCGTGCTCGGTCGGTACCGTTGCGCTACCGTAGGGAACGCCGCCGGGGCGTTCCATTCCGGCGATACCGTGGTCGGTTTCGATCTGATACAGCACGTTATCCGGGAGCAACTCGTCGAGCCGACGGTCGGCGTGCTCGTGCTCGCGCTCGAATGCGTCCTCGCTCCGGGCGAGTTCGGTAAGACGCGTCGCGTCCTGATGTCGGGGGGCTTCTCCCGAAAGAACTGTCGCCGTATCCTCCGCGTAGAGATCGAGCTGGGCTTGCTGGGTGTCCGGTGCGGGAACACCAAGGGCAAACGTCGAGACGACGGCGAATATCAGGATCACGCCGAGGCCCGCCTCGGCAACCGGAGTCGAGAGCTGTCCTCGGCCGTCACGCATCAACTGTCACCTCCAGTACAGCCGACCGTGTCCGAACCGGGAAGTACTCGATCCGGACGTCGCCCTCGGACAACTCCCCGTTCGCTTCGATCCCGAGTGTCGCCGTTTCCAGTGGCGAGACCGTTACCTCGTGTTCACCTGCGAGTCCGGATTCGTTGTGCAGTTCGACCCGTTCATCGATCCGAACAGTGGACACCGTCGTGTCGTCGTTCGGATCGAGCGTGAGAACGACTCGATCGGTACGGCGCGGTAGCGTCACGGCGGGGTCACCCGCCCCCGATAGCCCCGGCATCCGTGTGGCCGACTGTCGCTCTTCGACGAGTACGACTCGTCTGATTGTCGTGCCAGCAGTCGTATCTCCAGTCGTTGCGAGCGTCTCGTCGTCCAGTCGTACCGTAACGTCGTGCGCTTCGAGTCCTGTATGGCGGGTATCGATATCCTGTGACTCGAACTGGGCCACAGCGCTAGCGTTGAGGACGTTGTGGCGGGCGGAGAGCGAGGAGTCCGGATGCACCAGCGTCTCGGCAAGGCTCGCTGCGGTCGCCCGTTCGGTCGCATCCCGCTCCGCGTCGCCGAACGCACCATCTGCGATCGCGAGCCCGACACCCAGTGCGGCAGTAAGAACGACGACGGCAACCGCCAGTGCCACGAGGTTGGCCTGACCACGGGCTGGCGAGTCGCCCTGCATTATCGCTCACCCGTTTCGAGCCGTACCTCGATGGTATCATCCGACCGCTCGGCCGTGATGACGGGCTGCTCGTCGCTTCGCCACTCCCCCTCAACCGATGTGACCGATCGAGGCAAGACGATCGGTGCTTGCTCAGCAACATCCGAATGTGGGTGTTCGAGTACGATTTCACCGTTCTGGACGCGTATCCAGTAGGTCTCGCCCCGAATTGTAGTGGGGAGATCAACCTGCTGTTCCGTCCGGTTCGTGGCTGTACTCGACGGAACTGCCGTCTGTAGATCACCGCTCACGTCAGCGACCGTCCGATCCGCCACCTCCGTCGCGGCGGCTGTCCGGTACTCGGGGAGCACCCCAGCGTATAGCGTCGTCGTAAGCAGACCGATGTAGATGATCACGATCGAGGCTTCCAGTGCTTTGCCGACAACGGCCGACACCGCCCTATCAGCCATGGCTCACCTCCAGTCGCAGGTCGTGGGTGATCAAGTACGCCGTTCGATCCCCATCGACGCTGGCAACGACGCTCGTCTCGCTATCCCCGGCGAACTGGCGATCCGTTGTCTCGACCGTCGCACCGGTCTCCTCGAAATACCGTTCCCACGGACCTGGCGTCGACGTCTCGACGGCGATGCGGTAGCTGTCCGTACCGAGGTCGTGGCGCTCGTGTGAGACATCCGTTTCCAGTTGTACTGGCTGATCGGAGTTACCACCAATACCGATATGGCTCGCATTCAACTGTGCCGCGCTGATCACGATCGGGCCCTCCGATCGTTGATCGACAGTGATCGGTGGTTCGGTCCGGAACCACGCGTTTCCGGGCGCTCCGCGCACAACAGCGTCGCTGTGGTACGCCACACGCGTCTCTCCGGACTTGTAGACCAGTGCGTCGACCGGGACTGTCTCGATCGGACCGGTCTCGTTCAGCACGCGCAACTGTCGGGGCTCAATTCCGACCTGTCCGCTGGTGAACCGCACCTCTCCGATCCGATGACCCGTCGTCGATGTCGGCTGGAGGCTATCATCGAAACCGTCCGCGACGGTCGTCGCATCGGCGGCGTCCGCGTTCTCGTCAATAACCGCACCGATCCCGGCAGCCATCCCTCCGATACCGATAACAGTGATCGCAAGCAAGAGCGCGACGCCGATCACGTTGGATTGTCCGCGATCGTCCGATACTATCGGTGTCATACTATCCCGACCCCCGAAAACACCAGATATGCAACAAACACCAGTGCACCCGAGTGAAACAACCCTTCGTACAGGCCGCGGCTGGCCACACCGGCGAACCAGCCACACGCGAGCATCGTCGCCTGTGTCACGACGTAAAACCGGAACTGATCGCGCTCAGGGTCGATCGTCGAGGCGTCCATAGCGACGCCCGTGGTGGGCTCGGAAACTGCAGATAGCTGAGCAAACCCGTCGATGACATAGCTGTCTACCGCGACCATGATCCCGATAATTAACAACGCCGTCGTCCACCCGACCGTGACGTAAACCAGCATCGCGTTGCGGAGCGCTTGCTTCTCGTGATGCAGCCGACCAACCTCGGTCTGTAACGTCTCGAAGATATCCTCCGCATCGCCGCCCGCCTCCAGTGCGCCGGTCACGAGCCCGATCGTCTGCTCGGCCATCGGCGTCCCGATTCGATCGACGAACGAGTCGAGTGCGTCCGTTCGCAGATTTCCGTCTTTGGTCGTCAGGTTCGCGTTGAACGCGAGGGTTTTGACGTCATCGTCGAGCGCGCCGAGGTCGACATCGGCCGCGACACGCGCGACCGCTTCTGGAAACGGACGGCCGAGTTTGACGTGGCCCGAAACCGCATGGATGAAGTCCTTTATCTCCCGATCTTTCGCCTCGTTACGTCGTGCACGGCGCACTGCAACGATCCCAACCGGGACGGTCCACGAAACGTAGGTCAGCAACACGACATTAATCGGCGTTACGCGGCTCATATAGAGCGCCGCTCCGACCAGTACTGCGAGGGGGGCAAAGACGACCGATGCACTTGCCGGGTTCGAGCCTGCAGTAACGAAATGCCCGACGATATCCGGAGGACGATTATAACTGGGCTCGGCGTGATCGTGTGGGCGAACTTGCGAGACGAGCGCTGCGGCAACCAGTCCAGTAATGAGGACGAATCCGGCGCTCCCATAGATGAGGAGTTGCTGGCCAGTGACAGTCCCTATGGGAGCACCGATCGGATCGGAGAGCCCCGGCGAGAGAACGCTCAACACGGTGACAACGATGACGAGGAGTGCCGGTAGTACCAGCAACACGATGAACAGCTCCGCCAGTAGCTCCAGAAACGACTCGGCGCGGTCCCGGGCCCGGGATTGCTGATGCGATAGCATCCTGCTCTCCATCCGGAGATAACTCGTTAGCTCTTCGCCACCTTGCTCGGCGTGCTCCCGGAACTTCAGAACAAACGGGGCAAGGACGTTTCGGGACGGTGTATCACGGGCAACGATTCGTAGCCCTCGGTCAAGGCTTCCGGTCAACGCTGCCTTGTTCAACGCCTTCCGGAACGCGACTGCTGTCTGCCCGTAGGCGTCCCGGTTTGCGGCGACTTTCCGGAGCATGCCGCGTCGATTGTCACTCCCAGTTGAGAGCACTCGGAGATATCGGACTGCTCCGGGGAGCGTGTGATTGATCTCCGTCCGTCGTGCACTCGCTGTCCAGCGGAGGTACTGACCGCCGAGGTGGATGACCGCGTACTTCGCAACCGCTCCGGCGACGACTCCTAGCCCGACTGCGAGATACGGCCGTTGGATATTCGATAGTACAGAAATTAGCGGTACTGATCCCGCGCTCTCGATCGGGAACGACGAAACCGAGAGCATGACCAGCGTTGCACAGACAGAGACGATCACAAACGCGAGCCACGAGACAGCGTATACTCGCGAAAGATACACGCCGAAACTCGTACGGATATTGGTGCCGCGATAGTTTCGACGATCCGTATCGTGTCGGCGGCGATCCGCATGTCGGGAGAACAGTGCGTACAGGCCACGGTCGATTGTCGGAAGCCGCCGGGCACTCCGGGAACGACGCTCTGACTCCGATGCCGAACTACCCATTGGTATCCCCTACGGCATCGGCACTCGCTCGTTCGACGGTTGCGGCTTCGTTGGTACGGAGATCGGCGAGGAACTCGAACAGTTCGGTAAACTCGTCAACGCCGTCTTCTCGAAGATAGCGGACGTACCGGTGCTTTCGATGGAACTCCGCCTCGACGGCCGCAACCGGGCGATCGGATCTGTTGGCAATAGAATGGAATGTCCGGAGCCCACACTCTCGTGTATCTTCGGGGTCGGTAGACGCTGTACGTCCGGACGTGTCGCCGTCGAACCGTGAGTCGTTGAGGATCGGTTGCTGCCGGGCAGAGTGGTGTGGCCACTCCTCGGGCGGCCCATCGCTCGTCGTCTCCAGTTTCGGATGTGAATACTCGAAGGTGAACTCTCCCCGTTCGTTTCGACCCCCGATCCGGTTCCAGTGGACCTCCGTACCCTCCTTGTCGATGATACCACACTCACCGCCGACCTGCTCATACTCCTCAGGAGACAGAAACTCGATAACGGTACCGACGTATCGGTGTCCGCCAACGTGTTTTGGAAAAATGACGAGATCGATTTCGCGCAGCAGATACGGAGGAAGTCCCTGTTCGACGACCCGATTGACGAGCTTTTCGACGTTTTCGGCGTGAGTGGTTCCGATGATTCCATGGCCGGTATTCAATGATTCGGCAAACGTCTCAAAGCTCGCGGCGGTGTTGATCTCTGCGATCACTTCGACGTCCGGATTGAGATAGTTGCACTCGGTCATCAGGTCGGCCATCGTCACCTGCTTGTACTCGTTTTCGTGCTCTCGCGTGGTCAGCGAGACACCAGTCTCGTGTGGCAAGCGGACTTCGCGGGAGCCTTCGTCGATACTGATCGGCCGATCCCGGAAGTCGACAAACGGCATATGGGCGTTCATCAGGGTTGTTTTCCCAACGCCAGTTGCTCCGGAGAACAGAACGACGGAGTGCTGCTCGTATAGCATCCATAGCAATGCGACGAGTTCAGTCGAAATGCTGCCCTGCTCTATCAGGTCGATCGGTGTCATCGCTTCGGGTGCCTGTTTGCGAACCGAAATATGAGGACCGTCCTCGCTGATCACGCCGAGCGCAACTGCACAGCGGATCGTCACCTCGTCATCAACGCCATCGGGAGAGAGGTTCACTTTCGCGCTAGGATTCGAGGCGTTCAACTCGGTCCCGTCTGCGGCCGCCAACTGTGTAACGACATTAATAAAGCTCGTTTCGTCCTCGAACCGGAGGTTCGTTGGGATCCGGTCGCCGTGACCCACGTCGGCCCGCGGCACGACTTTGATCCGTTCGCCCACGCGGTTGGCCTCGATATCTTCGAGATGGCGGTCGCGGATCGGAACTGTAAGTTTCCCCTCACCGACATAGTCGCGGAGGACGTAGTAGATCATATCCGAAAGTCGGTCGTCGGAGTACCGGCTGTCGACCGGCGGGACTGCAAGGTCGTACTCAGCGAGCGCGCTCCGGGCACGAAAACGGACGGCGTCAGGCCATGCGCGTGTACGCCGCGCAGCCAGTAATCTGGAGAGGACCCGCCGGGCGCGGTCCCGAACGAACGATTCTCGGTCCTCAACGAAGCCATCGACGTTTGCCTCCCAGATCCGTTCTTTGCATTCCGCGACCAGTGCCTCGTCGTTCGGCAACAGATCGGGCTCCTGTACGGCGTACTTCGTCGTAAACGAGTCTCGCCCGAGGAGGTTCTCCCGATAAATTACGACCGGTATCTCGAACCCGCTGAACTCGACGTGATAGGTCGTGAGCCGTTCGCTGACGAACCGATCGATGTACTCCGGGCTCGGGGAAAATGGGGTTCCTGCAGGCGCGTAGTTTTCGGTGTGAACGACGAGTTGCTCACCCGAACTATCTGCTACCTCGATCCGCTCGTCCAGTGCGAGCGGCGTGAGATCTCCCAGACAACGGAGTTCACAGAGGATGTGATAGGAAAGACGGCGTCGTGCCGGAGTGGAACAGTCGAGTAATCGTCGAAGTACGTCACGATATTTCGGATCAAACCCCTGATCCATTCGTTCGATCGTTCCCTCCCTGGTCAGTGGACGGGCAAGGTTCGCATCCTCGAAATGTGATCGGACGGTTTCGAGCTGTTTCCGATCCGTCTCTGACAGTGACGGCTCTCGGATCTCGTACCTGAACTCGTTGTTGTGCTCCCGGATCGTTGCAACGACCCCGGGATGGATCTCGTACTGTTCCCGAACGTTCGGAGCGTACCACGCTTCCGAATCATCAGGCGATAGCGGCGGGGGGACGGCCCCCTCCGAGCGAGTCATAGACTCGGCGGGATCGGTCGTCAGCTCCAGCGATGCTCCCTCGTGCATAGGAATTCTATGCTCTTTTTTCTAACTTAAATTTTAGTATTTCAATAGTGCTTTCAAAGTAGGCAGAAAGTACGCTCCCGGCAGCACCAAGCACCCCCGTCACCAACATCTGGTTGTGCCACACGACCGAATCCATGCCAAGAAGCCAACACACGACATCGACCGTTGGTCCGTCGGAACGATCGAGCGGGTCATAGAACGAGACGGTCACTGTATCGTGGAGGTCCGTACTGAGGACAGCCAGACTGTCGAGCTCATCGTGACGTTCGCTATCCGAGACCTGTTCGTGAGCCGGCTGGCGATCGATGAGGGAGAATCTCCCGTCGGCGAGCGGGTCTGGTACCGGAAACGCGGAGGGTGAAACAAATACCTCGTTGATCCGGTTGACACTATCACGGGAAAGATTGTGGAACAATCGGTAACACCGGACTCCAGATGACTTTCGATGCTTGACTACAACGCCACCCACCAAATAATAACTTTGCAAGAATATATTGAAATAATACACGTTAACACAGCCGGTTTGTATGCACAACAGAGGGTACAACCTTCCACTACGCTATAGCACTGAATAAATCGAAGATCGGATTGTTGGGCATAAAATCGTAGCGCTGTATGGTGGTTAGTGTTTAGGATTTTGGGTTGTGCAAGGTGATCGACAGACTTCCTCGTTCTGGGCTAATAACGCGGTTATCGGGCTCAAAGCCTATGTTTTGACGGCTGGCTGGGACCGACCTTCGGTCGGCAGGAATAACGTATAATTTTCCCTCAAATCGCTGTAGAAGCACTCTACTTGTTTTCTGGCAATTCACGATATTGTCTCGTGATCTTCCCGACCGGGTCAAACTAACATGTGCTATAACTGTTAATTATTCAATCCTATATCTATAGTGAAACGTGAATTTGGTGTCCAGTATGCGTACCGGGTACTGGACTGGGGGCGGCTTGCAGCCTATTGGTGGCTGGTTTTCAGCTCGTGTGGACTGACTTCGATTGTCGTTCCGTCTGAAAACGAAACTGTTCTGTCTTCCTCGCCGGCGTTGTATGCGACGTACGTGCGCTCATCGTCCTCGCTGAAGACGGCTGCCAGGGGGGCATCAGCGGTAACCGTCGGATCGGGTGATCCAATCTCGCCCAGAGTAGCGATCCAGTGATAGGTGTGGGCTCGTGAGGTGCCGAACTCGGGATCGTACTCCTCACCGTCAGCGTCAAACTGTTCGATTGCGTCGTCCGGATCCGAGAGCGCTCGATACTTCCACATCACGTCTTCCCAGTACGAGAAGTTACCATCGACGGCATCCTCGACAGTTCGGTAGTTGGCATCAGCATACGATGTATTGAGTCCGAGATAGAGCGAGTGGCCGCCGACCGGCAACCAGTTGATGCCGTGAACTGGTTCGGGATTGTCAGTCCACCATGTCGTGTACGCGACACCGTTGTCCCAGACCATCGTCGCCTGGTCGAACTGCCAGTCCTCTAACTCCGGTAAGGAGTCGCCGTCCTCGTCGAACCAGTACTCACGAGCGCCGTTTACCTCCCGAGTGTACAGGAAGACGCCGAGGTCTCGAAGCTCCTCGTTGTCCGTGTACTCGCCCCACTGAATGATCGCCGCGTAGGCGTTGATCGCCTCAGAGCTTGATTCCTGGTTGTTCCCGAAGACACCCCCGGATGGACCGCCTGCCCACGAGTGGCCACTGTAGGGATCGAACGTTCGCAAGAACGGAAAGGTATCGTCGTCACGATCGGGGTTCGCATAGTCCCGGATCAACAGGTCTACCATCCCTCCCCACTCGGACTCACTGGCCCACTCCGGGTCAGTACGCGCAATTTCGGCTGCTGCACGAATATAGTAGCCGTAGTGGAAGTGATGGTCGTTCAGCAGTTCGGGCGCGCCGTGGAGAGCTGGATACGCGATCAGTGTGCCCCATAGCTCGTTATAATAGAAGACGCGAGAGTCGGCAAGTGAGCCGTCTTCGTCGGTTGCCTGAAACCAATCTTCGAGATATTCTTGCATCGCATCGAGGAGCTGCTGGGATCGGTCCGCGTCGTCGAGATGCTGTGCGATACCGATGAGATCACTCGTGCGGTTGAAGTTCTTCCCCGCCCAGTAGGCTCCCTCCCCATCGCCTTCGAGCCCGGGCCTGATGATCTGCCTGCTCGTCTCGTCGGCGAGATACGAAGCGAGACGCTCGTCGTCGTATCCACCGACATCCGGCAGATGGGGAAGGATACCGGGGTAGGTATGCGTGACGCGGTACGAACTGGTCTCGATCGTCTGCAGCGTCCCGCGTGGCGATTCGTACGTGTATCCGAGCGACTGTTCGTCGGTGTACTTGTGCTGATGTGGGAACATACCCGTGATCGTCCCCGATGCGTCGCCTTCCATCGCTTCTGTCTCGAACTGGTACGTCGTGTGGACCTCGCTCGCGTCTTCGTCGTACTTCCATTCGAGTTGTGTATCGACGACGTGAGCGTGAGCGTACTCACCAAACGTTTCGAGCGTGTCCTCATTCCCCTCGGGCAGCAACGCGATCGTCAGGTAATCGCCGTCGCCGAGCGACGAGGCAAACGTTTCGTCGCCATCGAACGACAACTCCGCATCGGAGGGGGCGTACAGCCCGTAGTGAGCATTGTCGACGCTGAGGCCGACTGTTGAGTCAGTATCTGCCCAGACGACTGGGTCAGCATCCGCTTCGTTGAATTCAATACTGATGTCGTCGCCGTTTGCGCGCAAGTACACGTACGGCGACCCTCGAACGAGCGTCGCATCGATCCGCCCGTTCGGGCTCTCCATCGCGAACGAGACTGACCAGTCCGTCCAGTCGGTCACGACGGACTCCTCGAACTCCGCCCCCTCGAAGCCGACGGTCGCCGCGAGCTCGATCGGACGCGTCGCGAAGTTCGGGCCGGCTGGTCCGTCCCCGACGTGCCAGTCACCCTGACCGCCGAATACGAACCCCTGCTCGCCAGTCGAACTCACGAGTGGGTGGCTCCAGAGAAACGCGTCGTTGTCGAGTAGGTGCCCCTCCCACATGAGCGCTCCCCACCAATTATTGGTCGGAAGGGGATCGCCTTGACGTTCCTCGCTGACATAGACCTCTGTGGGTGGCTGACCTCTATCGGCTGGTTTCGTCGTTCGGTAGCTGGCATTGCCAACTGACACAACGTCTTCATCACTTTCCTGCTCCGACTCTTCGTCGCCCGGTTCGCCGTTAGCGGACTCCTCGTCGCTTGGCTCGCCGTTGTCTGTCCCGTTACTCGAACAGCCCGCAATCGTAGCCGTTAGACCTGTAGCACTGGCTCCTAAGAGGTAACGGCGGCTGATGTATCTCTGCATCAATCAATATGTACATATACAGTTAATATAAATCATTCGGAATATCGGCATCGCCAACCCGACTGGCAGTGCAGTCACGTCAATCACACGAGCTAGTACCAAACCACGGAGGGCCGTGTATCTGAATACACCCCTGTATCCGAGAACAGAGACGGTGTTGCTGTCCAACCAAAGCGATAAAACAAAAAGCCGATACTCCCTACACAGTAGCAATGGACACTGCCGACTCATTCGGCGACCGTTTCTGGAAGCACGTCTGTGCATACAGACCCATCTGGTTTGGGGTACTCGCTGTGAATGTACTCCTTCTCAGTCTGGCGGCGTTCTCGTTCGCGTTTGGGTCCTTCGATGAGTATACCCGCGGAATTATGCTTTTTAATCTCCTCATCATTGGTTCGACGACCATCCTCTGTTTGTACGTTTTGCACCGTTGTAGTAACCGATGAGGCATGGCCAACTTCCACGGGGCCCTGTCTGGCTTCCGAGTGCCGAAACGTACTCTGTAGTCCCGTGCGCACAGCTATCAAGGAATCACTAATCGAGGAGCAATGTGTGAGGTGTCTATGAGATGTAATACCATAGAATTTTCCCATCCCGAGACAACGATCAGATATGGACCGCGAACACGTCAGGAAAGCGTTGAAGTACGCCGGACTAACCGAGTATCAGGCGGACGCGTATCTGACGTTGCTCGATCTGGGTGCGGCTCCAGCCGTCGAAATCGCACGGAAATGCTCTGTGCCATCCTCTCAAATATACGATGTCCTTCGGAATCTAGAGGAACGTGAGTATATCGAGACGATGGACCAGGAAAAGTTGTACGCGCAACCGGAGCCACCGGAAACGGTGTTCGATGATCTGGCGTCGCGGGGGGAGCTGTTGACGGACGCGGCTGACGACATCAAGGAACGGTATCGAGAGCCGGACACCGTCGATTATCGGATCAGTGTCACGAAACATCCCAAGAGCGCGGTCGAGCAGGCACTCGCCGGGATCGAAGATGCGGATACAGTCGTCGAAATCGCTGCGACCCCTGCCCAACTGCAACAGTTGCTCCCGGAACTGCAGGATGCCCGAGACAGGGGTGTTATCGTCAGGACGACGCTATACCTCCCGGATCACGGTGATATACCGATCGAGGACGAGATGCTCGAAGGGGCTGTCTCTGAACTTCGCGCGTGTTCGATCCCCGGCCCCTTCCTGGTTATTCTCGATCGACACCGGGTCTGTTTCGCCCCGAACAGTCGGTCCGACGAGACCTACGGGGTGTTGATCCACGATCGGATCCTTCCGTTCATTTTCCACTGGTACTTTCTGACCTGCCTCTGGAACCTGTATCCGACTGTGTATCGGGACGACCCGACAACGATAGCCTACGTAAGTCTCAAAGAATTCTTGCGGGATTTCTATTCGGTAGTACAGGCGGACGGTTTCGATGTAATTATCCAGGTCAGTGGTTCAGAGATCCGAACCAACTCCGATATCACCATCACTGGACGGGTGGAGTCGATGACCTACCCACAGCAACAGATAGACGAGCACCAACCGTCTCTCACCGAACTGGCGACCTATGCAACGATGGTCATCGATACCGGTGACGAGATGGTCAGTGTGGGCGGTTGGGCTGCGGTCTTCGAGGATATCAATGCGCGACGGGTCGACGTCCTCAACATCGAGTACAGCGGTTGAGAACGAGCAGCCCCGCGGAGGGACCGACTCTCGATCCGAACGCTGAATCGCTCCTGCAGCAGCGCTATTCGATTTCGAGAGTGCGAGTCATCTCACTGCACGACAATTCGACGCGACCCGGTTCGAGCACCGACTCCCCATCCGGCCTGACGACCGTGAATTGCTCTGCGTCGACCTCCAGCGAGGTTGTTTGTTCTTCGCCGGGGGCCAGCTCGACGCGGTCGAATCCGACCAGTTGCTTGGCCGGGGTAACGACGGAACTCACCGGCCGGCTGGCGAAGACGTGGACTGCCGTCGCGCCGGCCTGATCACCGGTGTTCGCGAGCGTGACATCGACCGTGACCGTGCTGTCGCTGCTGACGGTAGCGATGTCAGTTTCGAGCGACCGGTACTCGAACTCCGTGTAGGAGAGTCCGTGTCCGAACGCCCAGAGCGGATCGTACGAGGACTCGTGTTCGTCAGCGCCGATTGGCGTTGGCCCGGGAAGGTAGTTGTGCCGTACCGGAAGATGGCCGGTCGACCGGGGAACCGACACCGGTAACGAGCCGCTCGGATTGATCTCTCCGAAGACTGTTTCTGCCACTGCACGGCCACCCGCACTACCGGGATAGTACGCCTGGACGATCGCGGGGACGTGTTCGGCTGCCCAGGAGATCGAGAGCGGCCGACCGGCGATCATAACGAGAGCGACGGGAGTCCCCGTCTCGACGATCGCTTCGAGCAGTTCACGCTGGGCGGACGGTAAGGAGAGCGAAGTCCGTTTCGGGAACTCTCCTGTCGGCCCGGTAACATCCTGTGGTCCGAATTCGTGGAGGTACCAGTTCTCACCGAGAACGACAACCGCAGCGTCGGCGTCCGCAGCAGTGGCCGCGGCCGCTTCGATGTCATCTTCCGCTCGGATTCCCGAGCCGCGTTCGTACGTTACCGTCGTGTCATCGGAGACGATGGATTCGACGCCGTCGAGTACCGTCTCACCCTCGAGGCCCTCATCGGGTTTGAGACTCCATCCGCCGACCTGGTGTGAAAGTTCGTCGGCGTTGGGGCCGGTTACGAGCACCTCGTCGAGATCCGTCGAGAAGGGGAGTGTCTCCTCCTCGTTTCGCAGCAGGGTCATCGACTGACGGGCCGCCTCGAGATTGACATCCTGGTGTTCTTCACGCCCGAGCGTTGTCGCCACCTGGTCGACATCAACGTACGGATCCTCGAAGAGTCCAAGGTCGTCTTTGAGGGTAAGGATACGACGGACAGCCTCGTCGACGAGCGCCTCGTCGATTTCACCGGATTTGACGAGGTCGACGACGTGTTCGACATGTTCGCCCTCGCCGAGCGAGTGTACGTCGACGCCTCCTTCGATCGACTGTTTGATCGATCCGCGGCGATCACTTGAAACGCCATGGTGCTCGTGCAGCATGTTCACCCCGTTCCAGTCCGAGGCGACGTAGCCGTCGAAATCCATCTCGTCGCGAAGAACGTCCCGAAGGAAATGCGAGGATGCGTGAGAGGGTACACCGTTGATCGAGTTGTAACTCGGCATCACCGCATCGATCCCGGCGTCGAGGACGGGCTCGAACGCGCGAAGGAAATCACGCCGGATCGAAGACCGTGATTTATCGACCGGCGCTGCGTCCTCGCCCCGACTGGGGTCGCCGTATGCCGGGAAGTGTTTTGCCATGGCCGCGACCGGCTCGCTTGCTGTGGACACGCCACGGGCTTTCGCCGCGGCGAACTCACCACACAGATACGGCGACTCGCCGAAGCTCTCGAACGTTCGGCCCCAGCGTGGGTCCAGTGCGACATCACAGGTTGGCCCGTACGTGACTTTCCCACCAGTCGCTGCCACTTCAGTCGCCGTCAGCTCCCCAACCTCAGTAGCAAGTTCTCGGTTTCGTGTGGCCGCCAGCCCAGCATTGTGCGGAAGGATCGTCGCCTGCTGAAGGTAGGCGTTCCCGTGAATCGCGTCGACCGGCACAGCCAGCGGGATACCATGCTCCGTCTCCTCGACAGCGATCCGCTGGAGTCGGTTTACGGTTTCAGCAGCTTCAACTGGGTCTCTGATCGGCGAAGCACCGTAGCCAAACGGCGTTGCAAATCCGAGCCCATACTCTCGCATCAGCTCAACGACATCCTCTACGGTGCGCGTTTCACCCATTGTTCCGACGTACGTTCCCGCAAGCTGTCCGGCTTTTTCTCGGAGGCTGAGCTGATCGAGCTTCTCCTCGATATCGATACTGTTTCGCTTCTGTCTGGTTTGGGTATTGGTATCCATTGTGTTGTTACCGTATGTAGTGTTCGCAAGGCTGTACGTCGCGTCGGGGGGCACGGATTGTATCCGGCCCCCGCCCGACATCCGAAGCGACGTGATTATCGGTCAAGGCTGGCACCCTCCAGCGGTTCCGCATTCCAGTACTCGCTGTGCTCGTCGACGCGATAGCACGCAGTGCGATGCTCCGGGACGTCAGTCGATCGGCTCTTCGGTGCGTTGTCACGACAGTGCGCGGTCGCGTGCGGACATCGCGTGTGGAACCGGCATCCCGAGGGCGGATCCACGGGGTCCGGAATGTCAATCGTCCGAACCGGCGGCTCCGTCGCATCCGTGATCTCGAGAGACGGCGTCGCCCACCGCAACACCTTGGTATAGGGGTGTTGTGGGTTCTGCAGGACCTCCTCTGCGGGTCCGAACTCGACGAGTTCGCCGAGATACATCACGCCGAGATACCCATCCGCATGCTCGGCCACGTAACGCGCGTTCGAGAGGTCGTGACTGATGAACAGGTACGACGTATCGAACGAGTCCTGCAGATCCAACATGAGATCCATCATCTCCACGCGCAAGGAGACATCGAGCGCCGACACGGCCTCGTCGGCGAGTATGAGATCGGGGTTCATCAGCAGGGCCCGGATGAGAGCGACACGCTGGGTTTCGCCGCCGGACAGCTGATGTGGGTATCGCTCCGCGTAGTCGTGTGGGGGCGACATCCCGACTTTTTCGAGCATGGCGAGGATCCGGGCTTCTCTGTCTTCCGGTCCGAGGCTCGTTTGCCACTTCTTCAGGGGCTGTTCCAGGGACGATCGAACCGATTTGTGGGGGTTCAACGACGACTCCGGATCCTGATGGATGATCTGGAGCGAGCGACGGATCTCGGAAAACGGAATATCCGGATTCGAGAAACGTTTCTGTGCTTTCCAGATGTCCTGTCCCCGATAGCTGATCGTTCCGTTCGTCGGCTTCTGGAGTCCAACCGCGGCCTTCCCGAGCGTCGTCTTTCCGCTGCCGGATTCCCCAACGATGGCGATAACATCGTTTTCGGCGATTTCGAGATCGACGTCGTCGACAGCCCGAACCGTCTGTGGATCTTTGAATGGGTTGAGGCTGCCGCTTTCGGACTCGAAGTGGACGTCCACACCGGACAGCGAGACGACCGTCTCGTCGGAGCTCATTGGTCGACCTCCGTGGTCAGCGGGATCTCGTCGACGTCTTCCCAGTGGTGACAGGCGACCTCCTGAGTCTCGCTAATCCGCTCGAACGACGGTGGATCGCGTTCACACTTGGAAGTGGCCAGCGGGCACCGCTCGTGGTAGGAACAGCCCGCCGGGACGTTCACCGGGTCGGGTGCGGAGCCCTCGATCGGGCGCATCTCTTCGAGTGGCGCATCGAGGTTTGGCGTCGCATTCAATAGCGCTCGTGTGTATGGGTGTGCGGGATCCCGGAGAATCGACTCCGTGTCCGCAAGCTCCACGAGCTCGAAGGCGTACAGGACGCCGATCCGGTCCGCGAGCTTCGTGACCAGCGGCAGATCGTGGGTGATAAACACCATCGTCAGATCGTACTTGTCACGGATCTCCGATAGCAGGCTCACGATCGAGCGCTGCATAAGCAGATCGAGTGCTGCTGTTGGCTCGTCCATCACGAGCACCTCCGGCTCCAGCACGAGTGCCAGCGCGATCAGCGCCCGCTGTTTCATCCCGCCGGACAGCTCGTGTGGATACGAGTCCAGCACTCTGTCTGGATCGAGATACAGATCGCTCAGCACGTTTGCCGCGCGCTCCATCCCCGAGTCGACGGCGTACCCGTGCGCTTCGAGGGTCTCCTCGAAGTGTTCGCGCATCGCCATCGTCGGATTAAACGAGGAGAGCGCCCCCTGGAACACCATCGAGATCTGCTCCCAGCGGAACTCCCGGAGCTCCTCCTCGGGGAGGTCGAGCACGTCGACTTCCTCACCGTCCGTCGTCCGATAGGTTACCTCGCCAGTAGTGACGCCAGGCTCGACGACCGCATCGAGCAACGAGGAGGCAAGCATCGACTTCCCAGATCCGGATTCACCGACGATCCCGATGATCTCGCCTCGCTGGATGTCGAGATCAACGTCGTCGATTACCCGCGATCTCCCGCGGTCCATCTCGAAATAAACGTTCAGATCGCGAATCTCAAGGATCGGGTCTGGGCTACCGGTCGTCTGGTCGAGTTCTTCCTGTTTGCTCATGCGTGATCACCTGTGGGTGCCGATGCTGCTCCGTCCTCGTCGTCGGTCTTCGTCGTCGTCGAGTGTCGAGCGCGGACACGTGGATTGAACATCCGGTCTGTACCCTGTGAGAACATGATTAGCCCGAACGAAAGCAGGGTAATCGTGATCAGCGGGGCGAACAGCCAGTGTGCTGCCGCCATCGACTGGAGCCCACCGCCCTGGTAGGCCAGATCGATCATAACGCCCCAGTTGACGACGCCGTCGTAGGGGAGCACACCGATGAAGTACAGACCAACGGATGCGAAGATGACGTTTCGTGCCGCGTTGACGAAGTTGATCAGCACGTACGGCATGATGTTCGGTAGAATGTCACGTCGTGAGATCGATGCCGTCGACATCCCCATTGCTTTCGATGCTTCGACGTAAGGGCTCCTCCGGATCGTCAGGACTTGTGATCGAATGGCCCGTGCTAGACCAGCCCATGCGTTGATCGTCAGGATCACGCCGATTACGATTGGGTTTGTTGGTGTCAGCACTGCGGCCAGAATCACGACGAGTGGCAGTCCAGGGATCGTCATCACAATATCAGTAACTGCCATGATCGATCGATCCGTACTTCCGCCGAGATAGCCCGAAGTTGTCCCGACAACGGTCGCCATCACCGTAACGAACAGCCCGCCTGAAAGGATCATCAACAGCATGTTCGGTGTGGCGTGGACGATCTGTCCGAGAACATCACGCCCAACGGCGTCCGTTCCAAGCGGGTGTGCGAGACTCTGAAACGCCGGTTCGAGACGTTCTCCCTGGTTGGTTCGCGGTTCGTCGACGATACGCGTGCCGATCACGCCCATCGCGACGAACAGAGAGATAATTACGATACCGACGCGAGCCCGCATATCTGCCCAGACGATTCGAGCTGGAGCAAGAAGGCTACGCTCAATGGTGAGTGCCCACCGCTCGCGTCTGTCCAGTGTTTCGTCAGCGACCGTTTCGATTGCCTCGGTGCTCTCCAGCAGGTCGACCGAGTCAGTTCGATTGCTCATTGTGAATCACCTACGCTGGCGCGTGGATCGATCATGCCGTACGTGAGGTCTGCAACGTACACGCCGAGCGCGACGGTGATCGTAATGATCAGGAACACACCCATCATCAGTGGATAATCGCGTAGCTGCAGTGCTTCGATCATGTAGTAGCCCATTCCCGGATACGCGAACACCTGCTCGATAATGATCGATCCGCCGAGTAGGAACCCAATCGTGATCAGCATTGACGTGTACATCGGAAGGATCGCGTTGCGACCGACATACCGTAACGCGATCCGTCGCTGTGGGAGCCCACGGAGACGAGCGACACGGAGATAGTCCTCGCCGAGCACCTGGATGCTGTTCCCACGCATCCCGAGTGCCCAGCCGCCCCAGGCGACGAACACAATCGACGTGATCGGCAACGCGGCGTGGTAGAGAGCGTCACCGAAGAACGTCAACGTCTCCACCGGTGCAAGCGGATTGACAGTCGGCTCGGTCGTGCTGGAGAATCGTCCTCCAGTCGGGAAGACGCCCAGTTGGTACGAGAGTCCCCAGAGGAAGATCAGCCCGTAGATGTAATCGGGAATGGAGTTCATCAGGATCGCCAGGACAGTCGAGTTGGTATCGAATTTCGTTCCCTCGCGGTAGGCCATGATGGCACCAGCCGAGATCCCGATCACGAACGCGAACGCCACAGCGGTTCCGATCATGAAGATCGTCCACGGAGCTGCGCTCGCGATGATTTCGGTGACCGGCGCCCCCTGTGAAATTGACTGCCCCATGTCTCCACGGAGTAGTGCAGCAACGTAGGAGACATACTGCTCGTGGAGCGGGGCGTCGGGCATGACGTTCAGTTGGGCCTCGACTCGCCGGTTGATCTGGTCGGTACTCATCTCAGGGTTGTTCTGGATGAGATCAGCCCGTATTGCATCCGCAGGTCCGCCTGGAAGTCCCCGAATCAAAAAAAACGTCAGCGACATCACTGCAAAGATGGTGACCACCAGTTGCCCGGTGCGTTCCACGAGATATCGTTTCATACGTTACTTGGAGTGGACTGGCAGTTCATTCTTCTCTGGCAACGAGTTTCCCTTTTCGGACGAGGTAGGTTGTCGGGAAGTCGACGTGTGCGTCCGGATCATCCGTCGAGGCAGCCATGAACCGATCTCTGGAAATGAACGACTGATCCTGCTTTTCCATGACCGGCAACATCACGAGGTCCTGGTTGACGACCCATGCAAGCCGCTGGACGTACTCGCGTTCCTCTTCGGCATCAGCTGCTGTAGCGAGTTCCTGGAGATCCTCTTCCGGGACGAACGTTTCGGAGCCGCTCTCTTCGCCGACAGGGGGCAACTCGATTTCGCTATTATCGTAGTTCCGAACGTTCTCCGTATCCCAGCTATCGAGGAGCCATTCCAGACTAAAGTACGGATGGCGTTGGACATTCGCCCATTCGTGAAGCGCAACATCGAAGCCTTCGTCGCCATAAATGTCCTGGCCCCAGAACGCGGCTTCGTCCCGGGAGACGAACTCCGCCTCGATGCCGAAGTCGTTGAGAGCGTCGTTGAACGTCTGGATCGCATCGACCCAGTCGCTGTAGCCGGACGGCGCTTTCACGGGGAACTCGAGAACGTCTCCGTCCTCGTCGACCCACGTGCCATCCTCGCGCTCGAACCCGGCGCTTTCGAGCAGTTCCGCTGCACGATCGGTATCCACTTCGTACTGGTTAAAGCCATCAGCGTGGTCACCGAGCCACTCGTCGGCTGTTCCGTCGTGATTGCCCAGGATTCCCGACGGCGTGCTCACCGGCGCTTCGGTGTTGGGGCCGGCGTTCGAGGCTACCGTCTCACGATCTATAACGTGGGCGATCGCCTGGCGAACCTCCCGTTGCCCGAAGTGTTTGTGATCGTGGTCCCAGAGGATCCCCATTCCGAAGTTGGATTCAAGAAGGAATTCACGGACGTGATCCGGGAACCCGTCGACGATATGGGGCGGCGTAAACACAGTATGGAGGCCGTCGATTTCGCCGGCCTCAAGTTCCTGCCAGCGCCCTTCGTTCGTATCGAGGAACCGGCAGTGGTATCCGGAGAAATTGATGTTGTCGGCGTCGGGATGGTCCTCGAACCGTTCGAGATGGAGCTCCTGTTCGACTGTCTGTTCGAAGGCGAATGGCCCGCTCCCGATCGGTTCTTCGATCGTGAATTCGCCGAGTGTTTCACCGTCCGCGTTCTCGCCTTCGCCGCCATCCTCGAAGTCCTCCAGAAACTCCTGATAGTACTCCGCAGGAGTATCCAGTGTAATCTCCATAAAGAAGTTGAGCAACATCTCCTCGCCCACTGTCTGCTCTAACTCCATCTCGACGGTGGAATCGTCCGAGGCTACGATTGTGTCGAGGTCAACGTAGTTCCCGAGATTGCTCCCGTCGTGGATCTCTAGCTTCAACTTCCGAACCAAGTCCTCGGCGGTAATGTCAGTGCCGTTATGCCAGGTGAGGCCATCACGGAGCTCCAGTGTGACATCCGACTCCGTGACCGTCCAATCAGCCACGGCGCCGGGCCGGAACGTGTTGTCGAGTTTTTCCAGATAAACAAGGTCATCGAACAGCACCAGGCCCGGGCGCCAGGGGTAGTTGCTGTCGTTATATGGATTGAACTGCATGTTCTGTGGCGGGACGACGACCGGCGTCACAAACTCCGTGTCCACGAATTCAGTCTCCGATGGGTCCGGGAGTTCTTCCTCCTCTCCTGGCCCGTCATCGCCGTTACCGAAGCATCCCGCAAGACTGGACACACCCACTAGTCCAGCAGCTTGAAGTACCCTCCTGCGTTTTTTCGATGCGACTGCTCTATCGGCTGGTATGCTTTCGTCTCCCATTGCATATAGGTGTTCATAGTCATACTATATAATTATTTTCCTTAGTCGTTATCCGACTGTTCACAGTAGGGTCCATTCCGGTACCTGGAGTAGCAGTGTCTGTACATAGCGGTACGCCGAAAAATCGGGACAACTACACCGGTGATGTCGGAACTCACGTTCACGACCGTGCTTGTTTTGCCTCATAGATCTGATCGTCGTCAGGAGCTCTGGAGATTCTAGTTGAGGAGGGATATCGGTTGCAGTCACACGCGTGGCGGGGGGTTGACTCAACAGCAATACTATAAGATAGGATATGAATATTACCTTTGTAGTCAGCGGGCCTTTAGAAGGGCATCAAGAAGTCTGTAGCTCTCTAATAGCATATAAGCATGTCCAAACCGATATTTTAATAAAAATGTCTAATAGCTCCTAACACATAATTTAAGATATGGTTTTGGACGGTTGATGTATTGCGGTTTTAGATTATGTGATCCAAAAAGCAAAAATATAATATTAGTTATGTAATGTTTATTGTAGACTGTTGGGGGTTGATGACTTGCAATAGTAACGAACACCAGTCTCGACAGGTGACTCAGGTACACCGGACAACAATGGAACGCAAGAGAGGGAGCCGCGATTGAGCAGAGGGGTCGTGGCAATCGCACTGTGCAGGCTACTACGGTAACAGTGTAAGACGCGAATTCGGAACACAACCAACATCCGTCAGCTATACATTTTGTCGGTTATCGACCGGACTTCTCACGAATAAAACAGGGAGGCAATCCCACCAATATTCTTGTCACGCGAATACAGAAGTTGTTTACAGACATATGCCCGTAATGAGTTCCTGACGGTGTTCATACCCTGTGCAGGATTTACATGCATACGTCTGTAATTTATTGCGGCCGGTTCAGCCGCAGGATCGACAGCTACTCGATATCCGGGACAGCTCACGTATCCGTGCAAACGAACAGTGTCCCTCGATCGAATTGCAGCTATTTCCGGTGAACCGCCTCGGGGTCAAGTGGTTCGAGACGCAGAGCGTCTCGTCATCACGAGAGGGCTTCGCTCTCTCGAACGACCCCGAGGCAATCGCCTTGCTTATCTGTAGACTCCAGTATTTTAAATCCAATCATTTATTTTTGTCATTTTCCATTAATCATATTTTTTCTGTCTTGAACAACTGGCGATTGCGCAAATACGGCGATAATTGCAAGAATGCCACAATATTTGGCTGCTGTATAGCAGAGGAGTTCAAGCTGGGGACCGGGTCACAAATTACCTGAAATTGACCAAATCAACGATTTTTGTGACAGAAGTCAGTACTATTTTTGATTTCGTGATATAGTACAGTACCTCAATATATTGTTTATATCTCACAAGATTAATGCACAATCTCCCCAATCAAACTCATCCGGTACGGAGTACGACAGATATCCCAGCTATAGCAGGCAACACGCCAGCTACCTAATTGACTGCAACGGTCCCACCAACTTGTTTGAGCTTATTTACGGCGGTTATGGATTGAGACTGACGACCGTGGTTTGTCGTACAGTAGGATGAACAGTACGACTGATCGACAGCTATATCGTAGCGACAACCACATCCTTGACACACCGAAATATAAACTTTCTTTTATATATCGATCTTATCTACTCGGAGTATTGCAAAGTCCCTCCGGTGACACTGGGGCTCCCCCCTGATCACCGCACGCACGGCGTCACTCGTGACCGACGATTGGCTGTGGTTCGTACGGTTCCTCCAGATACTTTACGTCGGACTCCGAGAGATCGATTGTGAGCGCCTCGACTGCCTGCTCCAGATGTTCGACCGAGGTCGTGCCGACAATGGGGGCATCCACGTATTCGTTCTGGAACTGCCAGGCAAGTGCGACCTGAGCCATCGTGACGCCGTACTCGTCGGCAAGTTCCTCCACGCGTTCGTTGATCTCCCGACCACCCCCACGAGCGTAGTCGGCTGTCGGGTTATGGTGGTTGTCCGGATCGCCACGGTCGGTACGTTCGAGCGCATCGAACGGACGAGTGAGGAAGCCCTGACCGAGTGGCCCCCACGGGATCACCCCGATATCTTCGCGATCGCACAGCGGCAACATCTCTCGTTCTTCCTCCCGATAGGCGAGGTGGTAGTGGTTCTGCATCGTCTCGAACTGGACGAGATCTTCCCGTTCGCTGATCCGCAGACGACGGCCGAGTTGGTGTGCCCACATCGAGGACGTTCCGACGTGCCGGACGTCCCCGCGCCGCACCGCATCATCAAGTGCTCGAAGCGTCGTTTCCGGTGGAGTGTTCGGATCTATTCGGTGAGTCTGATAGAGATCGATGGTCTCCATTCCCAGTCGATCGAGGCTGGCTTCGAGTTCCTGCTCGATCGTCTTCCGGGAGAGGCCGGCCGCATGCGGATGTTCGTCGCCGACCGGAAACCGGACCTTCGTCGCGACGACCTGTCGGTCGCGGTCATACTCGGCGAGGACATCGCCAAGAAGCTCCTCGGACTCCCCATCGGAGTAGGCGTTGGCGGTATCGAAGAAGTTCACTCCGAGATCGATCGCTCGTTCGATTAACTCGCGGCTTTCCTCCCGGTCGAGCATCCACGATTCTTCACTACCGAAGCTCATGCAGCCGAGACAGATCTTCGAGACTTCCATGCCCGTGGAGCCGAGTGTAGTGTACTCCATACACAACCGTTCGTGACCGAGCTAAAAAAGAGAGGACCCAGGCATGAGCCATTTTGAAATGAATGATTATACACATAGAGCACAATAGTCCGGTATGATGGAGACTATCGTCGTTACAGGCGCACTCGGAGGAGCAGGAAAATGGATCGTCGATCGGCTCAGAGCCGACTACGAGGTCGTTGCGCTTGATCAGCGACTTCCGGCGACGACGGGGATCGAAGGGGTAAGCTTTCAGAAGGTGGATCTGACCCAGCAGGGGCCGGTCTGGGAGACGATCGTTGACGCCGATCCGTCGACCGTCGTCCACTTTGGAAATATTCCTCACGAGGAGAACCACGCCGGCGGCGACGTCTACGAGAACAACGCCGTGAGTACGTTTCATGTACTGGAAGCGGCTGGGCGTGCCGGGGCGGACGTCGTCTGGGCGTCGAGCGAGACAGTCTATGGAACTCACTGGCCGGAGCCAAAACTCCCCGAGTATCTCCCCGTCGATGAAGAGCATCCCGTCGCCCCCTGGAACGGCTACGAGACCTCGAAACTGGCTGGCGAAGCCGCTGCAGAGCGAGTTGCCAACGCGTTCGACGTGGCGGTCACGACGATGCGGCCGACGTGGATCCAGTATCCGGGTCGCTATCAGATCACGTCGATCAGGGAGGCGTTCGACTTCGAGAGTGCGGGCAGATTCGGGAACTTCTGGTCCTACGTCGACGTCCGGGACGTCGTTTCCTTCGTTGAGGCGGCGATTGACGAGGCTCCAGAGGGGCACGAAGTGTACAACGTGTTTGGTCCCGACAACTTCCTCGGGGTCGACACGGCCGATGCGATCGAGGCGGGATACGGCTCGCTTCCCGAAGAGTGCAGGCTGGAGGGTGACGAGTCCGCCTACACGAACGCGAAGGCGACGGCGACGCTGGGCTGGGAACCAGAACAGTCCTGGAAGACTGCCGAAGACGAGAATATTTCAGCACCGTCGTTCGACGTCTGAGGGACCGGCTCGGGTTCCGTTGCACTGGCACCCGCGTTTCGTTCCCTGAAACTAAGCACAGTGAACACCAACCGTAGCTCAAACTCATATGCACTCGGAGACAGACCAGGCTGAAGGGTCCGAAGCCGACGTTCTGGATCGAGCACGGGCGTATGCCCAGGACATCCCGATCGACGTCGATCTCGGCGCGGTCCAGTGGACAGTATCTCATCGGGCCAGGCGTCGCGCCGGTTCCTGTCGGTACGATAGCGATAGCGGAGACGTCACGATCAGGCTCGCCTGGGACGCCTACCGAGAGCACGGCTGGGAGGAGATAACCGACGTCATCCGCCACGAACTCGTCCACGCCTGGGAGTTCCAGCAATTTGGCGCGTCCGGTCACGGCGAGCGATTTCGGAACAAAGCTGAGGAAATCGATGCACCGCGACACTGTAGCCCGTTCAGCGAGCCACGACTTCGACTCGTCTGTACCGACGAGGACTGTGACTGGTCGGCAGACCGGTTTCGCGCGTCGGTGACCGTAACCGAGCCGAACACACGACGCTGTGGGGTGTGTGGCGAGCGGTATCGCGTCGAACACGTCGCTACCGGTCGGTCGTGGCGGACGGCGGCTGGCTACGAACGGGAACGAGAACAGATCGGCGACGATTGGTAACCCGGTCGCTACTCGACCGTCGGCACGGGAACGGCGTCGAGCACGTCGTCGACGAGTGCGCCCTTCGAGACGCCGTCGACTTTCGCCTCGGGCGTCAGGACGAGGCGGTGGGCCAGCACCGGTTTCGCGATTTCGGCCACATCGTCGGGCGTCACGTAGTCACGGCCCACCATCGCGGCGCGAGCGCGTGATGCCTCAAGCAGGCTCTGGGTCCCGCGTGGTGAGACGCCGACCGAGACCTGGCGTAATGCACGGGTCCGTCCGACGATTTCGACGAGGTAGGAGACAATATCGTCGGTTACCTGGACGGTTTCGGGTACCTCACGGAGTTCCGAGACCGCTTTCTCGGAGATCGCACGCTCGACGCTCGGCACTTGCTCGACGCGCCCGAGGCGGCGGTGCAGGAGTTCCTCCTCGCCCGCTGCCTCGGGGTAGCCGATCGAGCTCTTGACGAGGAAGCGGTCGACCTGCGCCTCGGGGAGCGGAAACGTCCCTTCCTGATCGACCGGGTTCTGTGTCGCAATGACGAAAAACGGATCCGGTAGCTCGTGGGTGTCGCCGTCGACGGTGACCTGGCCCTCACCCATCGCTTCGAGCAGGGCGGCCTGCGTTTTCGGCGGTGCACGATTGATTTCGTCGGCCAGCACCACGTTCGCGAAGATCGGTCCTTTGCTGAACTCGAACGTGCCTTCCTGCTCGTTGAAGATGTGGGTCCCCGTCACGTCGGTCGGCAGCAGATCGGGAGTGAACTGGACCCGGGAGAAAGAGAGTCCAAGCGCCGACGCAAAGCTGTTCGCGGTGAGCGTCTTTCCGGTCCCCGGAACGTCTTCCAGCAGGACGTGCCCGCGGGAGACGACGCCGAGCAGTACGGTTTCGAGAAACTCACGATCAGCGATGACAGCACCAGAAATGGAGTCGAGGACGGCTTCACACTCCTCGCTCGCTTCAGCTACGTCCATGGTTTGGTAGGGACAGTCGCCCCACATATGTGTACCGATGCCACTCGACGCCCGAACCGAAACCGATAAACTGTGCGGCCGGGAAGTAATGATTGAGCCGAGGTAGCCTAGCCTGGCCAAGGCGGTTGCTTCGAGAGCAACTGTCCATCCGGACACAGGAGTTCAAATCTCCTCCTCGGCGTTTTCACGAAGCAACACGGCGAGCGACCGCTGTGTCGCTCGCCTCTGCTGAGTGTAAACGGTCACGTGGAGATTTGAATGAGAGAAGACGCAGCGCGACCGGGGGGAGCGACCGTCTTCGCGTTGTTCAAATCTCCTCCTCGGCGCTTCTATCGACGCAACGACCGGTGAGAGACCTCCGTGTCCCTCGCACTCGTGAGCGTCGAAACCATAGCTGCCGATACGCAACCTGCTGGCACACAAATAGACGTAACTGGGGATAGAGCCTCTCTAAGGTGGCTTTGGGGAAGTGTTATACTCCTGTATCGCCTGATTCCCTCATGGCTGGCGAACCAGACCCGAACGAGAAGACGCGGTCCGATACGTCCACATCGCCTGATGGCCGATCACTGCCGCCTGACGTCCTGGAAATCGACCCCGCGTACGAGGCACTGGGCCATCCCCGACGTCGGTATCTCTGCTACACACTGCTCGAAGATACCGAATGGTCACTGACGGAGCTGGCGACGAAGATCGCGGCGTGGGAGAACGACATCCCTGAACACGAGGTAAGCGAGCGCGAGCGTGAGGCGGTGAGTGTGTCGCTGTACCACGCACACGTCCCGAAGCTGGTTGACGAGGGCGTGATTGCGTTCGATGATGCCATGGAAACGATCACACCCGCTGAGCACACCGAACAGGTCCTTACCGCGCTCGAAGGGATCGGTGCCAGCGTCGACGCCAATCAGGAAGCACACGCACGGAGTGAGATGCATGACGAAGGAAATTAGCGGCGGTACCATGAGCGACGACGACCCACCCTCGGAGGCCAACACCCACTGGTCGCAGGTAGCACAGCGGCACTACAGACCTGACGGGAAAAGAGAGCTCACGACTGTTATTGTCTACGCGATTGCGGAAGCCGAAGACCGCTCCCCCGGCGAAATAAAATCGCCACCGCTGTACGAGTCGGTAGACGTGCCAGCGATCGAAGCGGCGTTCTTTGGCCCGGACGTTACCGAGAATTCGCGCCAGGGTGTCGGCACCGTCGAGTTTCAGTATACCGGATATCTCGTGAAGGTGCGGAGCGATGGCTGGGTTCAGGTGTACGAACCGGCAGAAGCCGATCTCTCGTAAATGAGTACCTCAATCGTCACCGAGTGGGGTGTCCTCGGCCTCGAACCGACGTCCGCGGAAGGGTAGCGCCCGCTGTAAGCGCTGTACTGTCGGTCGATCCTCGATCCGAATGGCGAACGCAGGAAGTACGAGTGTAACCGCCGTCAGCAACGTGAATCCGATGATCTCGATTCCAATGACCAGCGGGCTAAATGCGATGCTGGGCACGGAGATCCCGAGGAACTCGGAGATCACGCGCAAGAGCAGAATTCCGACGAGTGCGAGTACCCCGATCGCCAGCACCGCTGCACCGGTATCAGTAGTCCGTCGATCCCGAACGTAGTACCAGCCGATAGTGCCACCCAGCGAGGCTCCGAGGGTGAGCGAGACGAACTGCCGCGAACCCAGCAAGAGCGCCCCGACCGCAATTCCGGCCGCGAGCACAAAGGTGGGTCCAGGATCGAACACACCCTCCCGTGCCAGCCAGATGCCGACGGCAACGAGCGCGAGACCGAGCGCGACGCCGACGAGGACGTCACCGACGTAGTGGACGCCCATGACGACCCGCGAGAGGGCGATAAGGCCGATGATCCCTCCGGCAAGAACGTATCTGATCCGACGACGACCCCACTCCATTGTCACGGCGAGTGCACCGTAAAACGCTGCTGCACCCATCGCGTGGGCGCTCGGGAAGGTGTAGCCCGGATAGGCCTCGGGGGAGAACGCCAACTCGGGGCGGGGGATCTGGAAGATCCCTTTGAGTCCGGCCGACAGGGCAAGCGCGGCGATGCCGACCGCGATCACGAACGCCCGATCCCGGCGGTTGTCCGGCGCGCCGAACCAGTAGATGAGAACGCCGAGGACGACCAGCAACGCCCCGTCGCCGAGATGCGTGATCAGGTCGAACGCAGGCGCTGTCGGCCCGACAGCCTCGCGGGCGAGTTCGTTGCTCGCTTCATCCCAGAGAACAGTATAGAGGGACATACCAGTCTGTACTCGTACGAAAACGGGTCTGCAAATATAGACCTGATGGCTAACCGGTCGACCGTCGCCTGTCCGGGTCCACACGTACGTTTTCGTTCGCGGTGGACGTAGTTCGGAACAATGACACAACGGAGTACGTCATACACCATACGGGAGTTCGAGTCGGGGGACAGAGCTTCGTTCCGCGAGCTGTACGAGACTGTGTTCGGTGCCGAACAGGGCACAGAGTGGTTCGACTGGAAGTATCGGGAGAACCCGTACGTGGATCACGTGCCGATCATCGTTGCGACGAACGGCCACGACCGGATCGTCGGTGCCCGGCCGTTTCTCGCGCTGGCGCTGCAGGTCACGGCTAATCGTGAGCTTGCGTTACAACCCTGTGACACCATGGTCCATCCCGATCACCGGCGTCAGGGACTGTTCACGCGGATGACCGCGCGTGCCATCGAGCGATACGCCGATCACGAAGCTGCGCTGTTTTTCAACTTTCCAAACTGGCACTCCCAGGGGGGCTACGAGAAGTTGGGCTGGAAGCCGATCGGACACATCGCCACGCGATATCGGCTCCATCGACTCCCGAGGCGCGTTGGAAACGGATCGACGGCGGAGCGGTTCGGGGGTGCAGTCGTGCGGACCGTCCAGCGAGCGTATCTCGGAATCAGGGACGCGTTGACGAAGCCACCGAGCGGGACGACCGTCTCGAAACACGATCAGGCCCCGGTCGATGCGTTACTGACGCTGTACCGAGACGCCGCTCCGGACGAAATACACGTTCTCAGGGACGAGCAGTTCTGGAACTGGCGTTTCGACAACCCGGACTGGATCTACAGATACTATCTCGTCCACGAGAGCAGCGAACCGGTCGCTGGGGCTGTCGTAGGCAGGAAGGCCACGGAGCCAGGACACGTCCGACTCACCGATGTGGTCCCGGTGACACCAGCAGACGATACGACGGCAGCGCTGCTCGCAACCGTGATCGACGATCATCCCGACGCAGATGCGATCCTGGCACCTCAGACCCTCCCGAAACACGTCTGTACCGCGTTTGGCTTCCTCTCGGACACGCGGCTCCCGCTGTCCGCGGTGAGTTCGCCGACGACGCTCGTCGCTCGCCCGGCCACACGTGAGGCCGACAGCTGGCCGGCGTCAGTTCGCCCGGCGCAGACGCTCGCTAACTGGTCGATCACGTTTGCCGAGCAGGACACGAGTTAAGTGGGCTACGACTCCTGGTCGCTTGCTGTCACGGATCTCGCGGCGCTGTCGTAACGACTGCGAAGGCGTTCGTTGAGCGTCGCCATCGGAACGATCTCAACCAGTTCTCTGTCGGCGAGATCGCCGAGGCGGCGGAGATAGGCGGCGATGGGCTCGAACTGCGCGTCGTTCGCGAGGTCGTACAGGTGACACCACAGGTGGAGATGCCCGTCCTCGCGGATCGCAGGACCGGTCGCCTGATCGAGCGCACGAGCGTGAAGTCGCTGGCGCAGGCGCACGGGAAGCGGTCGGAACACGGGATGGGTGGATCGCTGGCCCGACGGAAGCGCCGGCGCTGTCAGCGTGGCGGGCGTCGAGCAGTAGGTTCTGACGATGCCGTCCTGGATTGTCGGCTCGATCGCTGGCGGTGGCGCAAAGAGCAGTTCCGTTGCCCGCCGGATACCGGTGGTCCCAGTTGGGAGACTCTCACGGACGATTTCGATCCCAGCCTCCTGCATCACGTTGGCGGATGGGACGTAATGACGAGGGGGGACGAGCGACGGTGTTTGCTCTCCCAGAGAGTCTTCGTGCTGGCGCTGTGCGAGTGCGAGATCGCGTGCCATCTCTGCGTCGGTCGCTTTTGCGGCCGGAAGATGCGAGAATGTGTGTGTGCAGAGTTCGTGACCGACAGATCGAGAGCGGATCGCCTCTATCATATCGGGGGCGTAAAACAGCGGATCGGTCGCGACGTCGGTTCCAGGATCGGCGTCGAACCACCCCTCGGGCGCTGGACCACCGTGGTCGCCGTCACACGAAGTAGAGAACAGGTGCCCGACCACGTCGAAGGTGATCGGCACCTCGGCTTCGTCACAGAGATCGAGCAGTGTGTGGAGATACTCCCGTTCCGCCCGGCCGCGATCGCTGAGGTGGCCCCACTCGTCGATATCGTGGACGCCCCAGCCGAGTTCGAGTTCGATGCTGATGGTGAGAGTTGCAGCCATCGTCTCAACAGACGACTATCCAGATAATAGTAGTCGGCCCCTACGGCGAAGATTGACCGATCTGACGGGCCTGACTGGCTTGCCAATCGAAGAAAACGGAGTCGGTGCCGTAGTTCAGTCGTCGGCCAGCACGTCCGGCTCCTCGCCCGGCACAGTCAGGAGCCGATCCATCGCATCGACCATTGCGCTGACCGACGCGGAGGTGATGTCGGTATCGCTTTTTGCGACAGTTACCGAGTGGTCGCCCCGGCTCATCTCGACTTCGACCGTGACGACGGCGTCCGTGCCGCCGGTGATCGCATCGACCTCGTAGGAGTCCAGTGAGACGTTTGCGACCTGGCCGATCGCCTCGCGAACCGCTGTCACGGCGGCATCGACCGGCCCGCTGCCGGTGCCCGAGGCGACGCGTTCCTCGTCGTCGACCCGCAGCCGAACACTCGCTGTTGGGATGCCGCCCCCACTCGCGGCAGTGAGATCGAGCACCTCGACGCGGCGTTCCCGGTCGGTCCCCTTGACGTCTTCCGCGATCGCGAGCAGGTCGGCGTCCGTGACGCGCTTGCCGCGGTCGCCGATCTCCTTGATGCGCTTGACGACCCGGGTAAGCTCCTCGTCGTCGACCTCGACGCCGTGTTCTTCGAGCGCGGCGCGTGCTCCGGCGCGACCGGTGTGTTTGCCGAGCACGATCCGGCGCTCTCGGCCGACCTTCTCCGGTGGATAGGGCTCGTACATCCGGTCGTCCTTGAGCGTCCCGTCGGTGTGGATGCCGCTCTCGTGGGTGAAGGCGTTCTCGCCGGTCACCGCCTTGTTCGGCGGGAGCTGGACGCCCGTGGCCTGTGCGACGGCCTGTCCGAGGCTGTACAGCTGCGTCGTATCAACCGTCTCGATCCCGTAGCTGTGATCGAGCGCGATCGCGACCTCTTCGAGCGCGACGTTGCCCGCACGTTCGCCCAGCCCGTTGACAGTGCCGTGAACCAGATCCGCGCCAGCCGCGACGCTCGCCAGCGCGTTCGTCAGGCCCATCCCGAGATCGTCGTGGGTGTGAGCACTGACCGGGCCGTACTCCGCGAGCGTGGAGACGATCTCGTAGGATCGTTCCGGCCCGGCGTGACCCACGGTGTCCGCGTAGCAGACGCGGGTCGCCCCGGCGTCGAAGGCCGTCGCCATGAGCTCTTCGAGGAATCCGAGATCCGCACGGCTGCCGTCCTCGCCGATCACCTCGGTCCAGAGGCCGTGATCGCGCGCGTACTCGACCAGTTCGGCCGTGTCGGCAATCACTTCCTCGCGGGTCGTGTTTACTTTCGTTTCGATGTGGCGATCGCTTCCCGGCACGACGATAGTGACGCCGTCGACGTCACAGTCGAGCGCGAGGTCGATATCGTTCTGCACGCCACGGGCGAAGCTGGTGATCGTCGCGTCCAGATCGAGGTCGGTTACCTGTTTGATGGTACGGCGCTCGCCCTCGCCGGTGCAGGCGCTACCTGCCTCGATGACGTCGACCTGCGCACGATCCAGCGCTCGGGCGATGTCAGCTTTCTCGTCGGGCGTCAGCGAGATGCCCGGCGCTTGCTCGCCGTCGCGTAGCGTCGTATCAAGGAGCGATACATCTGTCTCGTCGTCGTACAGCGGATTCGTGGCGGGGTCGCCGCCGAAGAAGCCGCGCGAATCTCCAGGGTTCACGTGTTGGTCACTCGTCCCCGAGAATTTCGCGCCCAGCCGGGTTGCCCCGACTTCCTCTATCCTCGGAATCCGACTGAGAGGAGTCCTCTCGTGTCATATCCATCGTGATACAAGCGCACACGGCTGATAAACCTCACGGTTCCACAGCATCCCGTCGTCCCGCCCCGACATGGTCCCAGCAACGGCGGATACGACTAACTTCGTAAATTGAAGTATTATACTTCGAAAGTTGTAGTATTGTCCGCTGGGCGATTATTCGAGCACTGAGACTCGGTCACCGACGGAGACGTCAGCCGCAGCACCCGCTGGCAACTCGATCACCAGATCAGCCTTCGCTTTCCCCAGGCCAGTCCACGCCGACAGCGTCTCGACCCGCGTGACCTCGCCACCGGCGATCCAGATGGCGTCAATCGGGAAGGGGACAAAGAGCATATGGAGACTGCGCGAGGCGACGCCGTCGAACTCGAACACCAGCGCGTAGTCGTCGGGGATCGATCGCCGGAACATGAGTCCCCGGCCTCGTGAGAGAACCCCGGTTGCGCGGTCGACGGTCGAGGCCAGTACTGCAGAACCGCCCTCGCTCTCGTGGCGTACCCGCACGGCTCAGTCGTCGGCAGCGGCGTCGCCCGCGCCTGCTTCGGCGGCGACGTCCTCGTCGATGCTCGGCGGGTACTTCCCGCGATCGAGTTTGACGTCCGACTGCGGACGGGCCATGCAGGTCAGCGCGTAGTTCTCGGCCTCGGCCTCTGTAAAACCTCTGGCAGCGGGCTGGGTTACCTCACCCTCGACGATTTCCGCCGTGCAGGCCAGACACATCCCGACGCGACAGGAGTACTCCTGTGCGATCCCCTCTTCGAGACAGCGGCTGAGAATCGTCTCCGTCTCCGATACCGTAATCGACTCGTCGCGGCCCACGAACTCGACGGTGTGCTCGGTCATACTCCCCTGCTACGAACGAACCCGATAAAACTCTTTATTCCCCTGGATCACTCCTCCACGACGATTGTCCCTGTCGCCTCACCCGCGAACGGGATCGATTCGTATTCGTAGGTTCCGGGAACCGCGAACGTGTGGCTGTACTCGTCACCCGGATCGAGCGAACCGATGAAGTCGTCGTGATAGGCTGCCTCGGCGTCCTCGTAGGAGGCGGAGCCCCCGGACGCAAAATACGCGGCCCCCTCCGGAACGGAGACGGCTGTGACGGTATGGGCACGAGCAGCAGTGTTCCGCCAGACGACCTCGCGTCCAACCTCGACAGTCAGGTGTTCCGGCTCGAACGCCATCGCCTGCATCCCTACGTGAAAGAGCGACACGTCATTCGTGGCGGGCATGTCCGCAACGTACCACTCACCGTCGGATTCGACGACGAACAGGTAATCGGTCTCCAGTTCGGTCTCGCCGAACACCTCGGTATTGGCCTCGACGTAGACGAGCTGATAGCTATCGACACCGATATCCTCCAGATACGTCGGAATGCCTTCCTCCCAGCGGTCGAGTTCTTCGTCCAGCTGGCCGCCCGATTGCCCGGTCCGGAACGACAGGAACTCCTCCAGCGAGTGCCCCTCGATCGTCTGTAGATTCACAGCCGTTACTTCGCTGTAGCCAACGCCGATCGGGTGGATCCCTACACCCGCCTCCTGTCGAACGCGGTCGATGTCTCCCCAGTAATTCGCCTCGATCTGGGCCTCATCGTCGTCGACGACCCCGTCGTAAAACCCTTCGACGGCGTTGGTTGCATCCTCCTCGTTGTTGCCGCCGGTATCGATAGCATCCAGACAGCCGGCCGAGGCCGTCCCGATCGCACCGGCAACTACACTCAAAAGTATTCGTCGTCGCATAGGATCTGTACGCGTGGCGTGTATTAAAATATTGATATTTCAATCACTGGAGAGCCGGGCCGTACAACACGGACTGGCCCGCCGACGGGGTTGGAGCCCACTACGTGACATCGAGGGCGAGCCGCTCCGCCCACTCCTCGGGCACCGGTCGGGGATCGCCATCCTCGTCAAGAATCACCTGGGTCGTCCGGGCTGTCGCCGCGCGTTCGCCATCGGCACGGATCTCGTAGTCCAGTGTCACACTCGTCGTGCCGAACTCGGCGACGCGCACGGCGACCGTGACCTCGTGGTCGACGAGGATGGGCGACTCGTAATCGACTTCGACGTGGGCGATCACCGTTGAGACGTCACGATCACCGATCACATCCCGGAAGAACTTGATCCGCGCCGATTCGAGATACGTGACATACACCGCGTTGTTGACGTGGCCGTAAGTGTCGAAATCGTTGTACCGTTTTTCGATCGTCGTCGTGTACTCGTAGTCGCTCACGTCTCCGGAGAGGCCAGTTTGGAACAAATAGGTTGTCGTCGACGGCACCGGACGAGTGTATCCGACAAGTAAAACGTTTTGACCGTGGGGATACGACCCGTCTTTATGACCACATCGGAGTACGACGTCGTTGTCGTCGGCGCGGGGACTTCGGGCTGTTACGCTGCTGCGACCGCCGCAAACGCCGGACTCGACGTCGTCATCGTCGACCGCAAAGATAGCGAGGAAGCGGGACACATCGCCTGCGGTGACGCGCTGAAAGGGGCATCAAACTTCCCCGACTCGATTCCGCGCTCGAAAATCGAGCCGGCCTTCACCAACACCGAAGTCGACCACGGCCGCTTCGAGATTCCACAGGAAGACGAGGTGCTGGAGATCCCGGTGCCGGGGGAGCTCGCCGTGATCGACCGCTGGGAGTTCGGTCGTCTGCTTATCGAGGGCGCGGAAGAAGCCGGTGCCGACCTTCACTACGACACCGTCGTCAAGGATGTTAATCAGGATGATGAGGGTCGTGTGACGGGCATCGAGACGGCCCGGAAGGGAGAGCCACGAACCTACGAGGCCGAGGTCGTCGTCGACGCCGCGGGCGCGCTGTCGATACTCCAGGACTTCGCCGAACTCGACGACGCGACGTTCGATACGAACGTCAGATACTCGCAGTTCTGTTCGGCCTACCGTGAGATCGTCCACGTTCAGGAACCCGTCGAGTGGGACGACGCGCTGGTGTTCAAGCCGACCGAGCGTGCCGCGGGCTATCTCTGGTACTTCCCGCGCACCGATACCGAGATCAACGTCGGACTGGGCTTCCAGATGAACGAGGAACCGATGACGCTGGTCGAGGATCTCAAAGACGATCTGGAGAACCGCGAGGAGTTCGAGGGCGCAGAAGTCGAGGACAAACTCGGCGCATCGCTCCCAACCCGACGTCCTTACGACTCCGCGGTTGCGCCGGGCTACGTCGCGGTCGGCGATGCCGCCGCCCACGTTAATCCGACGACTGGTGGGGGGATCGCCGGTGCGGCCTACGCCGGCCAGTACGCCGCCGAAACCATCGTCGACGCGCTCTCGAACGGCGGCCCGACCGAGGACGCCCTGTGGGAGTACAACGAGCGCGTGATGGATCACTTCGGCGGACGCTACGCCGCACTCGACGTCTACAACATCCACATCACGGGCGGCGAACTCGACGAGCTAACGAGTCTGCTGGCGGCCCTACCGGGACAACAGATCGCCGAATCGCTGTACTCCGGATCGACGTCGATCCCGCTGTCCGTGAAGCTCAAGACCGCCTACAGGAGCTTTGGTCACTGGGGAAGCATCTACAAACTCTACCAGACCAAAGGACTTGCCGACAAGTTACTGGAACATTACGATGATTACCCATCCTCACCCGAGGGCTTCGACGCCTGGCAGGGTCGTCGTGACGAACTGATGGACGAGGTATACGAGACGACCGGCGCAGAGCCAAAGTACTGACCGTCGTTTTTCGAGACCTGTCTCCGCTGCCGACTCGTGGTCCGCAATCGCTCGTTGTAGAAGGTATTCCGTTCCCAGAGGAGCAAAAATACCACGTCTATTGTCTGATCGAATCGTCTTTCCGATATACAGTGTCGCTATATTTCCAAAAGAAGAATATTGGCAGTGTTCCAATTCTATATCGCAGCATATGATTTATTAGCTACGTATGGACCAACGCATGGTGCTTATGCACGCGCAGGCGATACGTCTCCCTATGGTACAGAACGTCGCCGGGATCCTCCCGGAGCTCGACCCCGAGGACTTCTATCTCCTGTCGGGAGTCGAACAGGGAATGCGGTTTTCCGAGTGGGTATCGCGCGAGAAGCTCCCGGACTTTGCGGATCTCACTCCCGAGGAGGTCGAGTACCGACTTGATCGCTGTCTCGACCGGGGATTGATCGAACGGAAGACGATCCAGTACGAGGGGTACACGCTCACGTTCGAGGGCTACGATGCGCTGGCGTTGCGGACGTTCGCCGAGCGAGAGACGATCACCGGATTCGGGGCGTCGCTCGGCGTCGGAAAGGAAAGCGACGTGTTCGAGGTTCAGTCCTACGAGCCAATGGCACTGAAGTTCCACCGTGAGGGGTATACAAACTTCCGTGAGGTGATGAAAGAACGTGACTACACCTCGGATCGTCAGCACGTCTCCTGGCTCTACACCGCACGGAAGGCAGCGGAACGCGAGTACGAGGCGCTCGAAACCCTGTATCCGGATGTCTCCGTGCCTCGCCCAATCGATCACAACCGCCACGCAATCGTGATGGAGAAGATCGACGGTGTCGAGCTCTCGCGCACAGGGCTGGAAGACAAACAGGTACTCCCAGTTCTGGATCTCGTCCTCCGCGAGATGCAGACGGCCTACCGCGAGGGGTGGGTTCATGCGGACATGAGCGAGTACAACGTCTTCGTCGGCACTGACGGAATCACAATCTTCGACTGGCCTCAGGCGATCCCGGCCGACCACGAGAACGCCGAGGAGTTCCTCGAACGGGATGTCGACAACATCGTGAATTACTTCCGCCGCAAGTATCCCCAGCACGTCGAGGAGTACGACGTGCCGGCGTTGGCCGATTCAATCGAGAATAACGAGTTCGACCGGGTCGAAACTCACACGTTCTGACGTCGTTCGCCGCACTACGGGCAGGAATCGACGCCCCTCCTGGAGTTTGACCGTCCATCGTAAGGGTGGCAACTATCCACCAGTAAACTATATGGAGCTATATCAAAACTATCTGGCTGGTGCGATAGTTTGAAAGACAGCCCGTCGCGATTGCTCTGTTGGCACTAGTTGGGAACAACCTCAAGAGACGCAGTAAGGTCTCCTCCGTCAGGAGATACAGCTATGCTTCGAAGACAGCCAGGGGACCACGTTGCTATACGGAACGTGGTCGAGCGCTACCCCCGCTCTGGCATTCAGTTACCTGCGTCTCGACGAAATTCTTCCCCCTGTACAGGTCGACTTGCTCGGACATCCACGGAAACGAATTGTCAGTGCCGTACTGTTCAAATAAGTCGAGTTGTTCAGGGTGCCAGTCGGTGATGTGTTCGACGTACTCGGCGAACTGCCTGGCACTCGTGCCAAGAATGTAGACGGACTATTCTATCATACCGGCCGATGGGTGATCAACTCTCACAGGCCTTGCATTCGAGAATATTTCGGCTGAATTTCTGTGCAGCATTCACGCTGTTCTGATAGTAGAGACTTTTCACTCCTTTCTTCCAGGCCTCTATGTAGAGTTGATTGATCTCTTTGACGCTCACTTCACTTGGATCAATCGAGATGTTCAGGCTCTGTGCCTGATCTATGTGTTTCTGTCTCTGCGCTGCCTGGTTAATGATTGCCATCTGTGGTATCTCAGCGAATGTCTTGAAGACTTCTTTTTGTTCGTCCGTCAGACAATCGAGATGCTGCACGCTACCATCTTTATTCGCGATACTGTCCCAGACTTCTCTCTTGTCTTTACCTTGCCTTTTCAGTATTGCTTGAAGGAATCTGTTCTTTTGAGTCGATTTGAGTTTTGCTCCATCTCTCACGAAGTAGTTCGACTTTAGCGGTTCAATACTCGGACTGACCTGGCCCAGAATGACACTGCTCGATTTCGTCGGAGCCACACTCATCGTCGTCGTGTTGCGCCTGCCATATCCCTCAAGTACCTCTGGTTCACCGAACTGATCGGCAAGCTCTTTGCTCGCCTCGTAACTTTTCTCTCTGATCGTCCGGAATATCTCTTCGTTTTTCTGCATTGCCTCCATGCTGTCGAAAGGGATCATGTTGCTCTGGAGGTAACTGTGCCAACCGAGGACGCCGATTCCTATTGCTCTGTGTCTTTTTGCAAACCGCACAGCCCGTTCCATGAACTGTGTCCCTTCTGCTTTCTGGATGAATTCCTCCATCACGGCATCAAGGAAGCGCGTCAGAGTTTCAACTGCATCCGTGTCCTTCCACTCGTCGTAGTGGAGAGCATTCATACTTGAGAGACAGCAGACGAAGCTCTCATCCGGTGTGGCAGGTAGTGCTATCTCGGTACACAGGTTGGATGCGTTTATCTCGTAGTTCTTGTCTTTGTAGACCTGTGGCTTCCCCTCATTCATGTTGCCTCTAAAAATAATATAGGGGACGCCGATATTGATTCGTGTCTCGATGATCTTTGCCCACGTCTCTCTCTTTTCTTCATCACCATCGATCATCTCCTGGAACCATTCATCACCGATGATGACACCGTAGAAAATATCCTGTATCGGGTCACCCTCGGTCTTGATGTTGAGCCATTCTTCGAGATCATCATGTTCAACATCGATATACCCTGCAAACTGACCTCTTCGAGTTTCACCCTGACTCACCACATTGATAGCAGTATCGAACAGTTCTGTGAAACTATAACTCCCATTGCTCTTTCCGTTGTTCGTTATTGGGCTGCCTCTTGGCCGTATTTCACCGAAGTATCCGCTTGTGCCTCCGCCCAACTTGGTCATTTCACCGACTTCGGCATGCGTGTAGAGAATACTCTCCATATCGTCTTCCATGTAGCTGCCGAAGCAGCTGATAGGGAGACCTCTGTCCAGTCCAAAGTTCGCCCAGATCGGGCTTGCGAGACTGTAGAACCCTCTACTCATGTAGTCGTAGAACCTGTCTGCGAAGCCCTCTTCATCCAAGATCTCTTCAGCGTTTTCTGCTATCTGTCTGACTCTTTCCTTCGGTTCAACACCTTCAACCAGGTATCCTTCTCTGAGGAACTCTTTGCTGTCCTCATTCAACCAGTAGAACGGTTCTTTGTGCTGTTCTCTGACCTGTGTGAGCTCTGTTTGCGCCATTGTCAGAACATCTCCTCGGCTGTAACGCTCTGCGTGTGTTTGTTGTAGGTGGTCGATCGCTTGCTGAAGAAGTCGTTGTCCTTCGTCATCATAATATCCTCATCGAACCAGCGAGTTTCGTCAAGTAGGTCATCATTTGTCTCGAACATTGGATCTACTCCGACATTCTCCAGACTCTGGTTGAATCGGTCTTTCAAAAACTCGTCTATCCACTCTCTGGGAAGGAATTCCAGTTCTCCCTCACTGAATATCCAATCCAGTATATCCATCTCCGCCTCGTAGGCCTGCTTACAGGCCTCTTGGATATCCGCCTCGAATTCATCATCGAACAGCTCTGGGTTCTCTTCTCTGATCGTATCTACCAGCTCCACTCCGAACAGCCCGTGGATCTGTTCTTCTTTACTGGTTGCTTCGACAGCGTTGGATATTCCCTTGAATTTCTTCTCGTACTTGTCGAAGCTTGTCATTATCAGGAACTGACTGAACAGTGAGACATGCTCGACGAACGTACTGAACAGAAGGATGCTCATCACATATTCTTCTTTGTCGTCACTGTGAGTACTTCCCAGACATTCATCGAGATACTCTATTCTGTTTTTTACAGCCGGCACTGCAGTCACCTGCTCGAAATCGTCTGTAATCCCTAACACATCGAGCAGGTGACTGTAAGCGTCCATGTGTCGCACTTCACTCTCTGCAAAGGTCATGCCGACACTGCCTATTTCTGCTTTGGGCATCTCTTCGTAGATATCTGACCAGAATGTCTTTACCTGCACCTCGATCTGTGCGATAGCCAACATCGTCCGTTTGATGACGGTCTTCTCGGCACGAGTTGTATTGACCTTGAAATCTTGAACGTCCCCTGAAAAGTTGAATTCCGTGTGAACCCAGTAGCTGTTCCGTATCGCATCCTTGTAGTCGAGGAAATCGGTGTACTCATACGGTTTTAGCTGTGTTCGTTCCGAGAAAATGTCGGTCTCCGTATCTCCGCCTGTGGTTTTGTTTTCAGTCATTGTCACGTACCCGGAGGAATCGTCCTCTGCAGGTTGGCTTCTGTCCCCGTCGTTGGTTGGTTCGGTGCGTTCGAATGCACCTGTGTCGCTTTCTGTACGTCTGTTTATGATCTATGCTCGTCCGGTCAAGGATTGACCGAACATCTGCTTGATCTACGTGTGTTTGTATCATTGTGGTTCGTCTGGGGCTTCGAAGTCGTCAAGTTCTGAATCCAGGACTGCATCAAGTTCTCTCAGGAATTCCTGCGGCTCGGAGAATGTTTTATAAACAGAGACAAATCGAATGTAAGCGACCTTATCGAGCGCACGGAGGTTCTCAGAGACGAGTTCGCCGATGAGACTCGAAGAGACGATACGTGCCTCTCGGTCTTGTAGTTCGCTCTCGATATCGTCGACGAGAGAAGTCACTGTTGTCTCGGTCACATCACGCTTCTCAACGGCTCGCTCAATCCCTGCGCGGAGTTTCTGCCGGTCGAACGATTCGATGGTTCCGCCGCGTTTTTTCACCTGGAGGGACTCCCACTCCGGACGTTCGTACGTCGTAAAGCGGAACGAACAGCGTTGACACTCGCGGCGCCGTCTGACGGAGGTTCTGTCGGCACTGGTCCCTGTATCGATGACGCGTGTTTGCTCGTTCCCGCAGTCCGGGCAGTCCATAGTTGTCACTAATTAATCCTCCAGGCTCTTAACCCCATATGTGGGGGCTCTCTATTTTAGCCGCAATATCTGGTGGTGGTGACTATCACATAAAACTTTCCTAATGAGATTGGTATAATACAACTAAACTTGTTTAGTGACGTGTGGGTAGTTGGGATCATATACATCGAGTAACCCAGTCACAACTACTGCATCTGAGCTAGCCACCAGACATGAGAACGGTTTCATTCTCCGTGACTATTACCGGCAGCCTGTACGCCCTCACACGTCGAGAAGTTGGCCGGACACACCGGTCAGTGAAGGATAAATGAGTGTGGGTTCCGTGCCGTCTCCACAAAAAAGAGCGGTTTCGAAACCGGATGACCGCTCAGGAGAAGATGCTCTTGAGCTTGCCGAGTAGCCCGCCGCTTTTCTCGCGGTCCGACGAGTCATCGACGGCTGTCTGGTCAGACTCCGACGTTTCCGGGGTTGGCTCCTCGTGGTCTTCGGTGTCCGGGTCCTCGGAGTCTTCGGCAGTCGACTCGTCGATCTGTTCCTCGGTCTCGCCGCCTATGTCCCCACCGGCTTTCTCGATTGCCTCGTCGATCAGGCCGTCGGCATCGTTTACCGCGCCTTTGATATTGGACTTGACGAGGGGTTTCCCCTCGAAGCGATCCTGGCTGACGGACGTGTCCGCTGCGATGATCACTGCGTCGGCTGCCTCGATGGCCTCTGCCGATAGCTCGTTTTCGGTCCCCATCGCACCCTGTACCTCGACGTCGATCTCGTGACCGCGCTTCGTTGCGGTGTTTTCCAGGTTCTCTGCACCCATCTGGCTGTGCGCGATACCGGTCGGACAGGCTGTGACTGCTACGAATTTCATGATGTATCAGTTAGTAGTTCACGTATTTCGGAGATAGTACTGGCGCTCACTGCCCGTTCTGCGAGCTCCCGAGCCGCTTGCGTATCAGTTTCCGCAACCTTCGCTTTGACCTCCGGGATCGTCACTGCACTCATGCTGAGCTCGTCGAGTCCCAGCCCGACGAGTAGTTCCGTTGCCGTGGGATCTCCCGCCATTTCGCCACACATCCCGATCCACGTATCGTTGTCGTGAGCGGCGTCGACGCTCCGGTCGATCGCTCGTAACACGGCGGGGTGTAGCGGATCGTGCAGATGGGCCACGGCGTCGTTCTCGCGCGAGGCGGCCATGACATACTGTGCGAGGTCGTTCGTCCCGATGCTGAAGAAGTCGACTCGTTCGGCGAGTTCATCCGCCATCAGTACCGCACCTGGAGTCTCGATCATCACCCCGAGCTCCGGTCGCTCGTACTCGATATCGTCGGCCGACAGTGACTCGGCAGCGGCATCGACGGCGTCAAGCGCACCATCGAGTTCGTCGACGGTCGAGACCAGGGGAAACATCACCGACAACCGGCCGTCTCCCTCTGCAGCCGCACGCAAGAGTGCACGAAGCTGGGTCTCGAACAGATTGCTGTCGTCCTCCAGCGAGCGTCGGATTCCACGATGGCCAAGGAACGGGTTCTCCTCGTCTTCGGCATCGAGATACGGGATCGGCTTGTCGCCGCCGACATCGAGGGTCCGAACCACGACGCGTCCTTCCGGGAAGGCTTCGAGCGCCTCCGCGTAGGATTCGAACTGCTCGTCTTCGTCTGGCGGCTGCTCCCGGTCGAGAAACAGGAACTCGGTTCGGTAGAGGCCGATCCCGTCCGCGCCCTGTTCGACGGCCCCGTCGAGTTCGGCGGTCGTCCCGAGGTTTGCAGCGACCTCGATTTCGACGCCATCTGCAGTCTCGACGGGCTCCGTGCGGATCTCGACGTCTCGTCCGGCAGTGACTCGCTTGCGAGTCTCCTCGTCCGGATCGACGATGACGTCATCGTTCGTGGCGTCTACTGCGACGTCTGCACCCTCATCGATCTCCAGCAGGTCCTCGCCGACGCCGACGACGGCCGGAATCCCGAGCGACCGCGCGAAGATTGCGGCGTGGGAGGTTCGTCCACCGGTTGCGGTTGCGAACCCTGCCACGCGGTCGGGATCGAGCTGTGCTGTATCGCTCGGCGTGAGCCGTTCTGCGAGCAGCACGGTCCCTTCGGGGAGTGTAGCCAGATCCATCCGCTCGCCGCCGGAGAGAATCCGGAGCAGACGGTCGCGGATATCTCGCATGTCGTCCGCTCGTTCTGCCATCATCCCCTCCATCCCCTCGAACTGCTCGATAGCACTACCGAATGCACGGGCGACACCCGCCTCTGCGGCCGCGCCGTCGTCGATCGCCGCTTCGACGCCGTCGGTGATCTGTGGATCGTCGAGGAACTGAAGGTGTGCGTCGAAGACTGCGGCTTCCTCCTCGCCGACGCGTTCTGCCGTCTGTTCGCGCTCGGTTTCGAGTTCCTCGCGTGCCTGCTCCTGTGCGTCCGCGAACCGTTTCAGTTCGGCGTCGGGCTCACCGGCCTCGATCGATTCCGGGTCCGGGCGCTCGTCGGGACGGTACCACCGCGCCTGGCCGAGCCCGGAGAGTGGCGTGACGCCGACGCCTGGAAGTGTTTTACTCATACTCGGATTCCGGTGTTGTGAGTACCTTCGCAACCGCCTCGATCGCGTCTTCTTCGTCCGGACCATCCGCCGTGAGGAGAACTTCGTCGCCGGACTTTGCACCCAGTCCGGTGACGGCGAGCATACTCGCCGCGTTGACGGCGTCGCCCCCCTCTGGCTTGACGGTGATTTCGCTGTCGTACTCGTTTGCCGTTTCGACGAACTTCGAGGCCGGGCGGGCGTGAAGGCCGTCCTCGGGAACGATTGTGACGGTGCGTTCGATCATTTGTTGATCGCCTCCAGAATGATCTCTTCGACACGCTCTGGGGATTCTGCCTCGTGGAGAGCGTCACGGTTCTCCTCATGCATCAGTGATCGGGAGAGCGAACTGAGCATCGAGAGGTGTTCTTCACCACCCTCCTCGGGCACGAGGAGCATGAAGATCAGCGTGGCGGGCTCGTCGTCCATCGCATCGAAGTCGATGCCGTCATCGACTCGAGTGAACGCGATCGTTGGAGACTCGACGCCTGCGCTTTTTGCATGGGGGATACCGATACCCATGCCGACACCGGTCGTTGCATCCTCCTCACGTGCCAGAAGATCCTCCAGTGCCTGTTCTCGATCCGTGACTCGCCCGGCATCAACGGCCAGATCGAGCAGGAATTCGATACACGGCTCTTTGATAGTCGGTGCACCGTCCAGGGCGATCAGATCAGTCGTCAACGGTTTGTGGCCACCTTCAGTTGTCATAGTTTGTCTTCGGGTTGGGTAATAAAAGACGTTAGCGTGATCAGTCTGCAGTTGCTTCGACGGAGTCGACAGCGGCCTGGTCTGGCTTGAGCAGCGTGACCATCGCAGCGGTCACAACAGTACCCAGCACGATCGCACCGAGGAAGCCAAGCACGTTCTCGGCCAGCACGACCACGAAGATGCCGCCGTGCGGTGCAGGCATACCGACGCCGAGGGTCAGCGCGGTCGCTGCTGCCGTGGCGCTACCGACCATGATGCTCGGGATCACGCGAAGCGGATCAGCAGCGGCGTAGGGAATCGCCCCTTCGGTGATGAACGAGAGGCCCATCGGGATCGCGGCGATAGCGTTCTCGCGCATCTCGTCGGGGTATTTGTGCGGGAACGCGAGGTTCGATACTGCCAGTCCGAGCGGCGGGGTCATCCCCGCGATCATCACTGCAGCCATCGGACCAGTAATACCGTCTGCGACCAGTGCGACGCCGAAGACGTAGGCAACCTTGTTGACCGGGCCACCCATGTCGAAGGCCATCATCGCCCCGAGGATGACGCCCAGCAATGCGGCGTTAGCACCCTGCATTCCATCGAGCGTCGACGTCAGCGCGTCGTCGACGATGGCAATCGGGACGCCGAGCCCGAAGACAACCAGCGGCGCAAGCAACGCCACTGTTAGCACGGGAATGACCAGAATCGGCATCATCGGCTTCAGCATCGACGGAACGGACCAACTTTTCATCCAGCGAGCAACGTATCCCGCTAGCAGACCGGCGGCGATCGCACCGAGGAAGCCCGCAGTTGCACCGTCGGCGGTAAAGCCAACAGTCTCACCGGCAGCCTCGACGATGTGTGGCTGCTGGATCGCGTAGGCAAGGATAAAACCGGGTGCCAGACCGGGTTTATCAGCGATCGCGTACGCAATGTACGCGCCCAGAATTGGGATCATGATCTCCAGACCGAGGACGCCGATTTCCCCGAGATACCAGCCCAGCGACCCCGTTTCCTCAAAAAGGGTCTCGGTATCGCCGGCGGTAAACGGCAGCTCGGCGACCATAAACCCGACTGCAAGGAAGATACCGCCGATAGTTACGAACGGTATCATAAAAGAGACCCCGGTCATGAGGTCTTCTTTTACTTTTGTTACGTGTGATCGAAGTGCGCTTTCTGCATCGTCTTTTGTGCTCATGGTTAATCACCCAGTGGTCTCCCCTACTGGTTCACAGCAACAGCGAGATAATCGCCAGAACGAGGAAGATCAGAATGAAGATCCGGGCAATCTCCATGGAGACGCCTGCAATGCCGCGTGCGCCAACGGCAGCGGCGATGATCGCGAGGACGAAAAACAGGATCGCCCACTGGAGGAAATCGCCGGTCAGCTGTACCGGCAGGAACTGAACACTCTCGATCATCGACTCCCAGCCGGTATAGCCGAACAGCTTGGCATATGCCATAGACTCTCGTAGGATGATTGGCCTCTTTGTAATGTTACTGCTATTAGCAGTACTGCGAGCTTTCAGTAGCACACGACGGTATTACCGGGCGAAACCCCGTCTTACTCGACGCTCGATGATGGATCGAAGCTGCTTTCGAAGGCCTTAAACTCCGAACAGCGGTATCCCCAAGTAACTCGCTGGACGACGGGCACCAGCGGGCACCTGTCATCGACAGGACGGAATGTGGCCGGACTCCCGGCTGAACCACCCAACGCCCGTGGTGAAACATATGGCACGAAGTTTCTACTCACACATCAAGGAAGCCTGGAAGAACCCGGGCGACGGCAAACTTGCCGAACTCCAGTGGCAGCGCAAACAGGACTGGCGGGATCAGGGAGCGATCGAGCGCGTCGATCGACCCACCCGTCTGGATAAAGCACGCGAACTCGGCTACAAGGCCAAGCAGGGCGTCGTCGTCGCCCGCGTGTCGGTCCGCAAAGGATCGGCCCGCAAGGTGCGACACAAGGCCGGTCGCCGAACCAAGCGACAGGGCGTCAACCGCGTCACCCGCCGGAAGAACCTCCAGCGGATCGCCGAGGAGCGCTCCGGCCGCAAGTTCCAGAACCTCCGCGTCCTCAACAGTTACTGGGTCGGGGAGGACGGCAGCCAGAAGTGGTTCGAGGTAATCCTCATCGACCCCAACCACCCCGCCATCCAGAACGACGACGATCTCAACTGGATCTGCGACGATACCCATCAGGGTCGGTCCTACCGTGGCAAGACCAGCGCCGGTCAGCGCGGTCGTGGCCAGCAGGGTCGTGGCAAGGGTACCGAGCACACGAAACCATCGATCAGCGGCGACCGCAACCGCGGCAAGTAGACGCGTTTCGACGCCGATTTTTCTGGTCTCCCGAGTACCCAGCAGACGGTTCTGCAGTCGACTTTTTGCTGATCCGGTCCCAACTGTATATCATGACCGGTACGCTCCCCGCCGACACGACAATCGGTCGAGTCCGGCTCCGTGTGAACGATCTGGAGCGCGTCGTCGAGTTCTACGAGACCGTAGTGGGACTGGAATCGCTGGATCGCTCCTCGGACTACGCCACGCTCGGCGCTGGCGGCGACGTACTCCTCGAACTCGACGGTGATCCGGATGCGGCCGAGCGCCCATCCGAAGCCGCAGGGCTGTTTCACATCGCCGTTCGCGTTCCGGACGAGGCTGCACTTGCGGACGCGCTCGTGCGGATCGAACGTGAATGGGTGCTCGATGGCGCGTCCGACCATCTGGTCAGTCAGGCACTCTATCTCTCCGACCCCGGGGGAAACGGCGTCGAGATCTACTGTGACCGGCCGAAATCGGAGTGGTCGCGCGATTCGGCGGGGCGTGTCGCGATGGACACGCTCCCGCTGGAACGCGGGGCGCTCCCCGACGGCGATCCCGACCGGTCGGTCCCCGAAGAGACCGACATCGGTCACGTCCATCTGGAGACGACCGATCTGGACCGTGCCCGATCGTTCTACGTCGACGATGTGGGGTTCGAGATATCGGCTGCCTTTCCGGGGAACGCCACCTTCCTTGCCGCCGGGGACTACCACCATCACGTCGGCATCAACGGCTGGAACGGTCGACAGGAGCCCGTGGGTGACCACTGCGGGCTGGAGTACTTCGAGGTGGTCGTCCCCGAGTCAGTCGTTGAGCGGCTCGCCGACGATCTGTCCGGAGCACGGTGGGTCGACGACGCGCTGGCGATCGAAGATCCCGATGGGATTGAGGTTCGATTCCGGGACGCGAAGTAGCTGCATCGAACTACCGGACCGGAGTAGCCGCGTCGAAAACCGGTAGTTCGCGCGGGTGGGGGTCACTCTCTTGTAGCACAGGCCACTAGCCCATCTATGACCGACGACCGACTCACGATCTATTCCGACTATGTCTGCCCGTTTTGCTATCTCGGACGCAAATCACTCGACAGCTATCAGGCGGGTCGGGAGGAGCCGATCGAGATCGACTGGCACCCGTTCGATCTCCGGGCACAGAAACGCGGCCCGGACGGTGAGATCGACGAGAGCGTGGACGACGGCAAGGACGAGGCGTACTTCGCGCAGGCAAAACAGAACGTACAGCGGCTCGCAGAGCGGTACGACGCCGACATGGCGCTTGATCTCTCGCGGGACGTCGACTCGCTGAATGCCCAGATCGCATCCTACCACGTGAAACAGGAGTACCCATACGAGCGATGGCTCGCGTTCGACATAGCGATTCTCGAAGCGCTCTGGGAGGATGGCCGTGACATCGGCGACCCGGACGTGCTCGCCGGGATCGCCGTGGACGCCGAACTCGACGGTGACGAGATCCGGGCGGCGATCGAGGACGAGGAGCTCGCTGGGACGGTCTCCGAGCAGTTCGAGGCTGCCTACCAGCGTGGCGTCACCGGCGTGCCGACCTTCGTGTACGACGACCACAGCGCCCGCGGTGCGGTCCCGCCCGAACAGCTAGAACGGCTGATCGAGGGCGTCTAGGCAGCTATTCGTCGTACAGGGACTGCCGATCAGGCGTAGCCGTCGGCGTCCAGATCGGCGGCAGAAACGGTGCCCAGTCCCTGAGTCGTCTCCAGTGCGGTCATCAGGTCGCGCTGGGAGATCGTTCCGTGCACCTGCCCGTTTTCGGCGACGACGATGCGATCCGTTCGCTCTTTGCTGATGAGCATGAGTGCCTCGAAGGCGTCCGCGTCTGGAGCGATCGTCGGTGGATCCGCACGCATCACGTCAGAAACGCGGCGACTGTCGCGCTCGCCCGGGTCGACGTCACGCAGCTCGGCCAGCGTGACGAGGCCGACCAGTTCGGATCCCTCGACGACGGGGTAGCCGTTCCGGCGCTCGGTGACGATCCGTTCGAGCAGCGACTGGACGGTGTCGTCCGCGTCCACGGCATCACCGCGGTCGGTCAGGAGGTCCCGAACCGTGATCCCGCGAAGCAGATCACGCACGACCGTTGTCCGCGACTCCGCGGAGGCCGCGACGTAGATGAACATGGCGATCAGGAGGAGCAAGAGTGCTCCGGAGAGGACGGCAAAGATCGCCATCATGACAGCAAAGCCCTGCCCGACTGCGGCCGCGGTCCTGGTTGCGGATGCGTAGGGGCGTCGTCTCGCGAGGAGCGCGCGCAGCACCCGCCCCCCGTCCATCGGGAACGCAGGAAGCATGTTGAACACTGCCAGTGAGACGTTCAGAACCGCAAGCAGGCCGACGACGTAGAGGACGAGCGGAGCCGACGCTGGGACGACCTGGAGTGCCGCAAAGAACCCCCCGGCAAGCACGAGGCTCGTGATCGGCCCGGCGATGGCGATCCAGAACTCGACGTTCCAGTCCTCCGGAAGCTCTTCCATGTGGGCCATCCCGCCGAAGATCCACAGCGTGATCGACGTGATCCCGACATCGAAGTAGCGTGCAGTCCATGAGTGACCGAGTTCGTGGACCAGCACGCTAGCGAACAGCCCGACTGCGGCCGTGGCCCCGAGTAAGAGCGGTGTCTGCCCGCTCGCGAGCGCGTCGGCATCGACGGCATGAGGCGAGACCAGCTCGACGGCAGTCGCGTACGCCGCCAGCTGTTCGGGTCGACTGATCAGATACGCAAGCAGCGGCAAGAAGACGACGAGCGTGATGTTCAGCCGGATCGGTATCTTCGTGATCGATCCGATCGTGAAGTTTCGCATATGCGATTGTACCCGCGAGAGATAATATGTCGTCCGGACAGCCTCCGTGGACTGTCGCCAACTGCAAAATCCCATCACCCATTTATATCTCGAACTTATATTACAGCGCATGAAACCCCCAGCCCCCGAGCGACGCCCTGTGACGGTGACGATCGCCGGAAGCGACTCCGGCGGCGGTGCAGGCATTCAGGCCGATCTGAAGACGATGGAAGCGACTGGGGCGTTCGCCACCAGCGTAATCACAGCCGTGACGGCCCAGAACACGACCGGGCTGACCAGCTCACAGATCCTGCCACTTGACGAAATCGACGCGCAGTGTGATGCCGTCTTCGACGATTTCGAGGTTGCAGCAATCAAGACGGGGATGCTCGCAAGCGCCGACGTGATCGAACTCGTGACCGACCGGGTGGCGACTGCGAGCGCTCCCGCTGTCGTCGATCCGGTGATGGTCGCGACCTCCGGCGATCGGCTGCTCGACGCCGACGCCGAGGATGCCTACGAGACATTGATCGGAGAAAGCACGCTCGTCACACCGAACGCCGACGAGGCGGAGGTGTTGCTTGGCGAATCCATCGAGACGACCGCGGACGCGCGGTCTGCGGGCCAAACACTCGTCGGCATGGGTGCAGAGGCCGCGCTCGTCAAGGGAGGCCATCTCCACGAGGACGAAGCAACAGTCGTCGACGTGCTCGTTACCGGAACGGACATCGAGGAGTTCGAACATCCTCGAATCGACACGGACGCAACGCACGGCTCGGGCTGTACCCTGTCGAGTGCGGTCGCTGCTCGACTTGCGAACGGTGATTCTGTCCTCGACGCTGTCGAGTGGGGGACCGAGTTTATGCACAGTGCAGTCCGCTACCACCACGATGTCGGACAGGGGGCCGGAGCCGTTCACCACCTGGTCGACCTTCGAAACCGTGCGGATCAACGACAGCTCGACCAGCGACTCGAAACGCTCGCAAAGCGAGTCCGGAAGATCGGCGGTGGCGGGTCACAGGTACACCTCGCCGCCGCCAGTCGGTATGCGGAATCCAGAGCGGACGTCGTAACAGACACGGTGGCCTTCGACGGAGCTGCTCGCTCGTCAAACACTGCCGACGAGCGAGTCGTGCAGCGGCTCCTCGGCGTCCGAGATGCGATTCCAACGGTACGGTTTGCTGTCTCGGTGACGCTCGACACCGACCCGGATCACCTCCCGTCCACCCGGCACACTTACAGCGCGGACGCACCGATTCGATCCGCGTGTCGGGACTCTGCAGCAGGGGCTACTGAAGATCCGATCGTCCTCGAAGAACGTGGGGAGACCCGGGTGTACTCCGTTTGCGGTTCGACAGTGGACGCAGTTGCTGAGGAGATTGGTGAACTCGAACGCGAAGAGCAATAAAATCAGCAGACCGGGCGATCAGCTATCGTCGGACGGCTCCGTATCGGGACCGGACTCGACGAACGAGAACATATCGTCGTTCGTACTGTCCTCGCTTTCCTCGCCGTCCGACTCGGCTGGCGGTTCTTCTTTGTCAGATTCGGCGTCTTGTTCCGGTTCTACTTCGGCGTCTTGTTCCGGTTCTGTTTCTGCGTCCCCCTCGCTCGCTGGCGCTCCCGCAGCGTCCTGTGATGCGGTTTCGGCGAGCGGGTCCGTTTCGGTCGCTGACTCACTCACTTGCTCGTCGGGAGAGTCGTCAGCGAACGGGTTGGTATCGGCGGCCGCCTGCGCTGTAGCGTCGAGGTCTGCATCCTCGTCGCCCGCCTCAGAATCATCGGCTCCGAAGTTGATCGCATCGTCGCCCGAGGAGGTCCGGTTCAGCGATGCGGGATCCGACCCGCTCTCCTCTTCCGGTTCCGTATCGAACGCCGGTGGTTCCTCGGTTGATTCTGGCGGCTCCTCATCTGCGTCGAGCGGGTCGTCGTCAACATGGTCGTCCGCACCGGATTCCTCAGTTGTCTGACCGGGGGTACTGTCGTCGCTAGGCGGTTCAACGGCCTCGTCTTCGGCGGCCGGGAGCGCGCTGTCCCCATCGTCTCCGACTCCGCCTTCGGCATCCGCATCAGTCTCGAAGCGATCAAGTGCTTCGGAGAGCTGTGAGGCCTGATTGGCCAGATCGGAGGCCGAGCGTGAGACCTCGGTAAGCGCGGTCGTCTGCTGTTCGGCTGCCGCGGCAACGTTTTCGGATTCCGCGGTGGTCTCCTCGGAGATCGTCGCCGCCTCGTCGACCATCGCGACGACTTCCTGGGTGGACGCGGCCTGCTGTTCGGTCGCCGCCGAGATCTCCTGCACACCGGTGTTGGTCTCCTGGGCGTAGTCGGCGATCTCGTCGAGCGCCTCCGCGGCCTTTCGGACGGATTCCGTGTGGTCCGTGATCTCGGTACTGGTTTTACGAACCTCCTCCGCCGTGTCGTCGGTCTGGGATTTGATCCGTTCGAGCCGGTCTTCAATATCCTCTGCAGCGTCTTTCGTGTCTGCAGCCAGCTCTTTGACCTCCTCGGCGACGACGGCGAACCCTTCGCCGGACTCGCCGGAGCGAGAGGCTTCGATGTTGGCGTTGAGCGCGAGCATGTTCGTCTGCTCTGCAACTTCGGTAATGAACTCCAGCAGCTCGTCGATCTGGGCGACCTCCTCCTGGAGCGCCTCGATCTCCTCGACTGCCTGCTCGCTTTCGGCCTCGATCGTCGCCATCCCCTCGATCGCTTCCTGTGCCGCCTCGCGGCCATCGCGACCGGTCTGGGCGGTGCGCTCGGCGATGTCGGCCACCTCGTTCGACGAGGAAGCGATCTCCTCGGTCGTCGTCGAGAGGCCGCTCATCTCCTGGCTAACCGACTGCAGTGACTCGTTCTGTCGCTCCGCACCGTCTGAAATCTCCTGGATCGATTCGGTCACCTGTTCGCTTGCGCTCCGAACCTCCTCACTGGACGCGGTCACTTCCTCACTGGCCGTCGCAACCTCCGTCGCGAACCGTTTGAGCTGTTCGACGGTCGCCTCGATTTCGTCGAGCATGGCGTTGAAGTCCTCCCCGATGCCACGCATCTGCTCGTTGTCGGCGTCGACGGTCGCCCTGACGGAGAGGTCGCCATCTGCTGCCTGCCCCATCACTGCACGGTATTCTCTGGCTGAGGTTTGCAGATCCTGGTTGATCCGCTCGACGCGTTCGCGTTCGGATTCGGCCTCTTCGCGGGCCTGCTGGGCCTCGCGTATCTGTTCGCGCAGGGCATCGCGCATGTTGGCAAAGCCTGCATAGAGCCGGCCGATGTTATCGATCCGCTGGGTCTCGAAGTCGACGTCGAGGTTCCCCTGCTCCATCTCCTCGGTCTTGGCGGTCAGCCGGTCCATCGCGACGGCGGTGTTCCGGCCGAGTGCGAGTCCGATGATCCCGATGAGAAGCACACCGCCTGCCGTCGCGAAGGCACCGTACGTCGTCAGGGTGTCAGCGAACCCGTAGGCCTGACTCTGTGGGGAGTGGACCACGACGATCCAGTCGCTATCTCTGGGTGCTGCGTAGCCGACGACATGGTCCTCGTCCCCGACACCGGATTTATCGGGGACGAACTGCGCGTCGACTTCCATCGATGCTGCTTCGTTGCGATCAAGATCGCGTGCGGCATCCAGTACCGGGCTGTCTTCCGGATACGTCTGGCCGACGTCCTCACCGACGTTGACATCGTCCATCAGAATCGTATCGCGCTCATCGATGGTAAACGAGTAGGAATTACCGCTTGCACCGCCGATCCGATCTCCAGAGAGAATGTTCGTCCCGACTGGTTCCATGTTGTGAACTCCGACGATGATTCGATCGTCGTCACCCGAAACGCTACGATGGAACGCTATATACGGATCATCATCTAACTCGTACATCTCCGTAACATCGACGTTTCTGTGCTCGAAGTTCGGCTCGTCGAGCCACGGCCGATCCTCGGCGGTGTAGCTCTCACCACGTTCTATGGGTGATGAGGACGCGACAATATCACCGGTCGACGTATCGACCAGATGGACGTGTGTCAGCGTGTTGGCGCTGTTGTCGTCACCCCGGTCACCACGGAACTCCTCGAGATAGGTGTTAACGCCTTCGTCACTCGTATCGGCCTGAAGGCGATCCTCTCGTGACAACGAAAGAACCTCTATCGCGCTCTGCTCGAGCCAGTTATCGACGCTCTGTGCGTCGGACTGGGCAGTCGACTCGAGATCCTCTTTTGCACTCTGTTCGACCTGATCGGACATCAGTGCCGTGGCGACACCCCCGACGACGGCCACGGAGATTGCGAGAATGAGCACCACGATGGCGAACTTCGCCGCGTAGCTACTACGTATCCGGTTAGGAACGATCCGGCGGAACAAATTCAGCATAGTCGGCTACAATTCTCTGAAGTAATATAAAATCATGCATTAGTTACCGACAGGATTCATCCGGTATATATCCGGTAACAACAGACGTTGTTGTAGAGTCTGTCTCTCCGTGCCGCTCACAATTTCATACAATCATCTATTTGCGTGACCCTGCCCCATTTTCGGAACCGCAGTATTTTATTCGCGAGAGGACGTGCTACGAGCATGACCGAAGCCGAAGGGATCGTCGGCGAGTTCAAGTCGCTCAAAGCCGACAGCGACACCGACGTGCTCGCGATGCAGGTCGGCGATTTTTACGAGTTCTTCGATGACGACGCCGAACTGGTTGGCGAGGAACTCGATCTCAAGACCTCGAAGAAGTCCTCTGGGGGCGTCAAGTATCCGATGGCAGGGGTACCCGTCTCGGAGCTGACGCCGTATCTGAAAGCGCTCGTCGAGCGGGGCTACCGGGTCGCCGTCGCAGACCAGCGCGAGACCGAGTCCGGCCACGTCCGCGAGATCACGCGCGTCGTGACGCCCGGCACCCTGCTCGATGTGACCGATGCCGACGCCCGCTACGTGGCAGCCGTCGTCGAAGACGACGGCGTCTACGGGCTCGCCTTTGCCGACGTCACGACCGGCCAGTTCTCGGTGACGACGGTCGACGACGAGGATGCCCGCGACGGCGCGCTCACCGAACTCTACCGGTTCGATCCCGTCGAGGTGCTGCCCGGGCCGAGAGTTCGGGAGGACGACGACCTGCTCGGGACGATCCGCGACCGGACGAGTGCGACGCTCACGCTCCACGAGTCAAGCGCGTTCGCCCCGGGACAGGCGAGACACGCCCTCACCGAGCAGTTCGGCGCGGCCAGTCTGGAGAGCGTCGACATCGAGGCGGCTGCGACGGTCGGGGCCGCGGGAGCGATCGTCGACTACGTCGAGGAAACCGGAACCGGCCTGCTGGCATCGATAACGCGGCTGCAGCGCTACGGCGACGCCGCGTTCGCCGAGCTCGATTCGACGACCCAGCGCAATCTGGAGCTGACCGAGACGATGCAGGGCGGGGTCGAGGGATCGGTGTACTCCGTTCTCGATCACACCGTCACCAGCCCCGGCGGGCGACGGCTCAAGTCGTGGCTTCAGCGCCCCCGCCAGTCACGCGACACCCTCGACGAGCGCCTCGCCTCGGTCGACGCGCTGACCGGGGCGGCGCTGGCCCGTGAGGAGCTCCGCGAGGTGCTCGGGGACGCCTACGATCTGGAGCGCCTGGCAAGCAAGGCGACATCGGGCAGCGCGGACGCGGGCGATCTGCTGGCGGTGCGGGATACCCTCGCTGTCCTGCCCGCCGTCGAGGAGATCATCGGGAACGCCCCACAGCTTTCCGACACGCCGCTCGAAGCGATCATCGAGCGCCCGGATCGGGACCGGGCCGCAAAGATACGCGACACGCTCGACGACGCGCTCGCGGAGGACCCACCGAAGACGGTACAGGAAGGTGGCCTGCTCACTCGCGGCTACGACGAGGAACTGGACGAGCTGATCGAGGGCCACGAGGAGCTCGAACGGTGGTTCGACACGCTCGAAGAGCGCGAACGCCGCCAGTATGACCTGCGCCACGTCAGCGTGGGCCGGAACAAGACAGACGGCTACTACATCCAGATCGGCAAGTCGGCGGCCGACGAGGCCCCCGACCACTACGAGAACGTCAAGACGCTGAAAAACTCCGAGCGGTTCCGGACCGACGAGCTGGCCGAACGGGAACGCGAGATCATGCGGATCGAGGAACGGCGCGGCGAACTGGAGTACGAGCTGTTCTGTGAGCTCCGCGAGCAGGTCGCCGACTGCGCGGAGACCTTACAGGACGTCGGGCGGGCGCTCGCCGAGGTCGACGTCCTGGCGAGCCTCGCGGTCCACGCCGTCGAGAACGACTGGACATGTCCGACACTCGCCGCGCCGGGCGAGGGCATCGACATCGAAGCGGGCCGACACCCGGTCGTCGAGCAGACGACCGACTTCGTCCCGAACGACCTCTCGCTGTCCGAGCAACGGGTCTTCCTGATCGTCACCGGCCCCAACATGTCCGGGAAATCGACGTATATGCGCCAGACGGCGCTGATCGTCCTGCTGGCCCAGATCGGCAGTTTCGTTCCTGCCCGATCGGCCCGGATCGGGCTGGTCGATGGCATCTACACGCGTGTCGGCGCGCTGGACGAGCTGGCGCAGGGTCGATCGACGTTCATGGTCGAGATGCAGGAGCTCTCGAAGATCCTTCACGCCGCGACCGACGAGTCACTCGTGATCCTGGACGAGGTGGGGCGGGGAACCGCAACATACGATGGGATTTCTATCGCCTGGGCGGCAACCGAGTATCTGCACAACGAGGTCCACGCGAAGACGCTCTTTGCCACGCACTATCACGAGTTGACGACGCTCGCGGATCACCTCGACCGCGTGGCGAACGTTCACGTTGCCGCCGACGAACGGGACGGCGAGGTGACCTTTCTCCGGACGGTTCGGGACGGCCCCACGGATCGAAGCTACGGCATCCACGTCGCCGATCTGGCGGGCGTTCCCGGACCCGTGGTCGACCGCTCGAACACCGTCCTCCAGCGCTTGCGCGAGGAGAAGGCCATCGAGGCGAAAGGCAGTGGCGGTGGTGGGTCCGCGGAGACGAAACAGGTCGTCTTCGACGTCGGGAGCGGGCAGATGACGACGGCGTCGGCGGACGGCGGGGACGCGGCAACTGCTGACGCGGCGGATCCGGGCGAGACAGGTGGCTCGGACCTCCTTACCGAGCAGTTCGGCGAGGACGCGGCCGACGTGCTCGACGAGCTGAGCGCGGTCGACATCGCCGAGACATCGCCCATAGAGCTGATGAGCGCGGTCCAAGAGTGGCGTGAACGGCTCGACGACTGAGGCGACTCGTCGACGTGCTCGATCCTGTTGCCGAACATGTTCGGTGGTGGCCTCACCGAGCAGGAGCCGGGTTCGTCTTTTAGGATGCTGTAGCGCCGAGCCGCTGGTGATGCACTGTAACCAATGCGAGCAGACCCCCGTCGGGGGCTGTACCACCCGCGGCGTCTGTGGCAAGGAGCCGGATATTCAGGGCCTCCAGGAGCTGATTACCTACGGGATGAAAGGCGTCGCCGCCTACGCCTCCCACGCCCGCGACATGGGCTATCAGGATCCCGAGGTCGATCAGCTGCTTCACGAGGGGCTGTACACGTCGCTTACCAACGTCAACTTCGATCCCGACTCCCATTTCGACGTGGCGATGGACGTCGGCGAGGCGGCGGTCGGCGCGATGGAACTGCTCGATGAGGCCCACACGACCGAACTCGGGATTCCCGAACCCGCCGAAGTGCCCCAGAACGACGTCGAGGGGCATCCGATTCTGGTCACCGGCCACGACCTTTACGCGCTCAAACAGCTCCTCGAACAGTCGAAAGACGAGGACGTCACCGTCTATACACATTCGGAGATGCTACCGGCCCACGGCTACCCCGAACTCGCCAAATACGACCACCTGAAAGGCAACGTCGGGCAGGCCTGGCACGATCAGCGCACGCTGTTCGAGGAGTTCCCCGGCGCAATTCTGGGGACCTCGAACTGCGTCCAGCCGCCCAAAGCGGAGTACGTCGATCGATTCTATACGAGCGGGATCGCCGGACTCCCCGGCGTCGAGGAGGTCGACACCGACGACTTCGGCCCGGTCATCGAGACGGCAAAGGAGTCCCCCGAGGTCGACTGGGAGGGTGACGGGACCATCTCGACTGGCTTTCACCACGAGCCACTCCTCGGTCAGCTCGATGCCATCGTCGACGCCATCGAGGCTGGCAAGCTCCGCCATTTCTTCGTGATCGCCGGCTGTGACGCCCCGACGCCCGGCCGCGAGTACTACCGCGAACTGGCGAAGGCGATCCCGGACGACTGTGTCATCATGACGACCTCCTGCGGGAAGTTCCGGTTCAACGACATCGACTACGGGACGGTCCCCGGCACCGATATCCCCCGGTACATCGACTTCGGCCAGTGTAACAACTCCATCTCGACCGTCTCGATGGCGACGGCGCTCGCGGAGGAACTCGACTGTGGCGTCAACGATCTCCCCCTCTCGATCGTGCTCTCGTGGTTCGAGCAGAAGGCCATCGCCATCTTGCTGGGCCTGTTCTCGCTCGGCGTCGAGGACATCTACCTCGGCCCGACGCTGCCAGAGTTCCTCACGCCGAATCTCGTCGAGCAAATACAGGCCGAATTCGGGTTGCAGCCGACCGGCGAGCCCGAGGAGGACCTCGACGAGATGCTCGGCGAGAGGGTCGTGAGCACCGTCTGAAGTGCCCGGTCATAATACTACAAAGTTCGAAGTAAATAGCTACACTTTTCGAAGCTATTTACCCGGAGAGTGCAGACAGCCGAGCGAGCAACAGGCTTCATGATCCCCCGCTCGTAACCAACGTGATACTCGAACGACGCCCAGGTCGGCGTCGATGACACCATGACGGACACAGATATCAAGCAGTTAGACGAGCGAACCGTCCAGCGAATCGCTGCGGGCGAGGTGGTCGAGCGGCCCGCCTCCGCAGTGAAAGAGCTAGTCGAGAACAGCCTCGACGCCGACGCCTCGCGTATCGACGTCTCAGTCGAGGCCGGTGGAACCGAGTCGATCCGGGTCCGGGACGACGGAATGGGCATGAGTGAGGCGGACGTCCGCGCCGCGGTCCGCGAGCACACGACGAGCAAGATCGACGACGTTTCCGATCTGGAGGCAGGCGTCGCCACGCTCGGGTTTCGGGGCGAGGCCCTGCACACGATCGGGGCGGTCGCCCGGCTGACGATCACTACGAAGCCCCGTGGCGCGGAGGGGGCGGGGACGAAACTGGTCTTCGTCGACAGCGAGGTCGAGTCCGTCGAGCCCGCGGGTTGTCCCGAGGGAACGACGGTCGAAGTAACGGATCTGTTTTTCAATACTCCCGCCCGAAAGAAGTACCTCAAGACCGAAACCACGGAGTTCACCCACGTCAACCGGGTCGTCACTCAGTACGCGCTGGCGAACCCGGACGTCGCCGTCTCGCTCGAACACGACGGTCGAGAGGTGTTTGCGACGACCGGACAGGACGACCTCCAGTCGACGATCCTCTCGGTCTATGGAAAAGACGTCGCCACGGACATGATCCCGGTCGACGCCGAGCCCGCGGTCGGCTCCGAGTTCCCGGAGGGACCCCTCGACGGTATCTCGGGCTACGTGAGCCATCCGGAGACCAACCGGAGCACACGCGAGTACGTCTCGACGTTCATCAACGGCCGCTACGTCACCTCCGGCGCGGCCCGCGAGGCGATCATGGACGCCTACGACGGCCAGCTGGGGAACGGACGCTACCCGTTCGTCGTGCTCGATCTGTCGGTCCCCGCCGATACCGTCGACGTCAACGTCCACCCCCGAAAGATGGAGGTCCGGTTCGACGACGAGGCAGGATTCAAGCGGCAACTCGAAGCTGCAGTCGAGGACGCCCTGCTGGATCACGGGTTGGTCCGGTCGTCGGCCCCGCGCGGGCGTTCGGCCCCCGATGAGACGCAGGTGACGCCAAGTACGGAAACGATGCTCTCGGGCGCTGGCCCGTCGGATGGCGAATCAGCGTCGGACCAATCCGTAGAGCGGGAGTCCGGGGCGGGAGTCGACGATAGGGAGTCTGCATCGTCGACTACCGGGACTTCGCCATCGACGGATGGGCCAGATACTAACGACGGAGACTCGACTGCAGCGGCGTCCCGCCCGGAATCGGATAGCCCATCGCGGACGACGGGATCGGCGACTGAGAGATCGACCCACGACGCCGATACGACTGCGGAACCCGATCCGACACCCGCTTCGACGCCGATGGACACCTCGACAGCTCACGTCGTCGACTCGGATTCCGGCAGCGCATCGAGTCCGGAGTCGGGTGCTGGGAGCACGGATCGACCGGAACCGCAGGACAGCTCCCGGCACTCCCCGGCCAGTACCGACTCTGCGAAGTTCACCGGCCCGCACGACCAGGAGACGCTATCGGGTGAGGTCGCCACCGCCGAGGCGAGCTACGACAGCCTGCCACGACTGCGCGTACTCGGTCAGTTACACGACACCTACATCGTCGCCGAAACGGACGACGGACTGGTATTGATCGACCAGCACGCCGCCGACGAGCGGGTGAACTACGAGCGCTTGCAGGAGGCGTTTTCGGGAGACACGACTGCCCAGTCGCTCGCTCAGCCAGTCGAGATCGAGTTGACGGCAGGCGAGGCGGCACTCTTCGATTCCTACCGCGAAGCGCTGGCGTCGCTCGGCTTCTATGCGAACCGGGAGGGCCACCGTGTCAGCGTGACGACGGTCCCCGCAGTCCTCGACGAGACGCTCGCACCCGAGCGTCTGCGAGACGTGCTCTCGTCGGTCATCGACGCCGACGAGAGCGCGGGCGAGCAAGCAGTCGAGTCGCTCGCCGATGGCTTCATCGGCGATCTGGCGTGTTACCCCTCGATCACGGGTAATACCTCGCTTCAGGAGGGGTCGGTGATGGACCTGCTCGACCGCCTCGACGAGTGTGAGAACCCCTATGCCTGCCCGCACGGACGACCGGTCGTCATCGAGATCGATGGAACGGAACTGGAGGATCGGTTCGAGCGGGATTATCCAGGCCACAGCGGGTAGCTGGCTGCTCTTGACGGCACAAAGCATATGACAATGGCCAACGGCAACTAGTATGCGGCGGTGTCCGCTGCGCCGCACGGCCCCCACTGAGCCGTCCTGTCGGGTGGGGGGCCATACCCCCGGATTTTGCAAGTAGGTGAACTTATACTACACGCGGCCGTTGGCCGAGCCATGAGCGATCTCGTTACCTTCGGCGAAACGATGCTTCGACTCTCGCCACCACAGGGCGAGCGTGTCGAGACGGCGCGTGAACTGGAATTTCGCGCCGCGGGCGCGGAGAGCAACGTCGCAGTTACGGCCGAGCGACTGGGCGCTGTCGCGACGTGGCTCTCGAAACTCCCTGACTCGCCGCTGGGGCGGCGGGTCGTCTCGGGGCTTCAACAGCACGGCGTCGATGTCGACGTGGCGTGGAGCGATCAGGGACGACAGGGGACGTACTACCTCGAATACGGGGGCAAGCCACGGGGGACGAATGTCATCTATGATCGGAAAGGTGCGGCAGTCCAGACGACCCATCCCGAGGAGCTGAATCTCGATGCGATCCGCAAGGCGCGTGTGTTCTACACCAGCGGTATCACCCCTGCACTCTCGAACCGTCTCAGGGAGACGACCGCACAACTGCTCAAAACTGCCAAAGAGTCGGGGACGAAGACTGCCTTCGACGTCAACTACCGGTCAAGCCTGTGGTCGGAACAAGAAGCCCGAGAAACACTCACTCGACTGTTTCCGGCGGTCGACATCCTCGTCGTTCCGTTCCGCGATGCCCAGCAGGTGCTGAACTTCGAGCGCGACCCACGGCAACTGGCCCATCACCTTGCGGCCGAGTATAATCTGCAGACGGTGATCGTCACCAACGGGGAGAAGGGGTCGCTCGCGTGGCACAATAACACAGTCTACGAACAGGACATCTACCAGTCTGACACTCACGACGCCATCGGGACCGGCGATGCGTTCGTCGGGGCGTTCCTGGCGCGTCGCCTGTCGGGAGATGACGTCCCGCGAGCGCTCAAGTACGCGGCGGCGACGGCGTCGCTCAAACGCACGATCGCGGGCGATATCGCGACCGTGACGAAACCGGAGGTCGAGGCAGTGATCGGCGACGACATGCAGGATATTTCGCGGTAGCTGGCGGCCACCGGGAGCCGCTCTGGTTGTGCATAGTATCGCCCAACCGGACAAACTACTAAGCCCGTTGCCCCTCGTTTTCGGACATGGTACACGTAGCGATCATCGGCGCGTACGGCAGCGCCGGTGTAGCAGTAGCCGGCGATCTCGTGGACGTAGACGGCGTCGAGTTGACCCTGATCGACGACGGCGATCCGGGTGGCGGGCTCTGTATTCTGGATGGGTGTATGCCTTCCAAGGAGGTGCTGTCGGCCGGAGAAGCACGGTTCAAAACGAGACACGACGATCGAGTGCGTGGCACGCCGGAGATCGATCTCGATCAGGTCGTCGCCACGAAAGACGATCACACGCTCGGGTTCGCCGAACATCGTCGCGCGGCGGTTCACGACCTCGCCGAGCGCGAGACCGTCGAGTTCATCCACGACACCGCACGGCTGGTCGACGATCGTGTGCTCGCAGTTGGCGACCGAAGGATCGAGCCGGACTATCTCGTAATCGCGACAGGCTCGACCGTCGACGTCCCCGACCTGCCCGGAATCGACAAGACGGACTTCTCGACCAGTGCGGACGTGCTGGACACCACCGGGTTCCCGGACTCGGGAATCGTCATGGGCTTTGGCTACGTCGGGCTGGAACTGGCCCCCTACATCGCCGAGGCGGGTGAGACCGATCTCACGGTGATCGAACACGACGCTGTCCCGCTCGACGAAGCCGATTCCGAGTACGGCGCTGAGCTTCTGGATATCTACGAGGAGAACTTCGATATCGATGTCAGGACACATACCCACGAGCGACGGCTCGAATCGACTGATGAGGGCGGCGTTCGACTGCACGTTGACCACGAGCCACCGAACGGGGAGGCCTCCAGCGACGTCATCGAGGCTGACGAGCTGTTCCTCTTTACCGGTCGGAAACCCGCACTGGACGGGCTCGGACTCGACCACACCGCACTGGAGCCGGGCCCGGACTGGGTCGAGGACCCGATGCAGGCGCGTGACGACGAACGTGTGTTTGTCGTGGGCGACGCCAACGGGCACGAACCAATCTTGCACGTCGCCAAGGAGCAGGGGTTCAAAGCCGCCGAGAACATTCTGGCGCACTCACGAGGCGATCCCACAGATGGGTACGAGAACGTCCATCATCACGTCGTCTTCTCCGGACTGGGTGTCTATCCGTACGCCCGAGTGGGCCACTCCGAAGCCAGTGCCACAGCAGCAGGGATCGATCACATCGCGGTAACGCGATCCGCCAGCGACGACGGCGTGTTCAAGACCAAAGCAGTCCCAGAGGGGCGGGCCACGCTCGTCGTCGGCGAGGACGGGACCGTCCTTGGCTATCAGGGTCTGCACTACCACGCCGACGTCATGGCCAAGACGATGCAGATAGCCGTCGAGATGGGTCTAGACGTGCGGGAGATACCGGATCGCTCGTACCATCCGACGACCCCGGAGATTCTCGACGGGCTGTTGCGGGACGCAAGCGCGAAGCTGGAATATGCCGATACTACTCGATCACTGTAACCTCGTCGCCGACCCGGAGTGTCGACCCGGCGGCGTCTTCTCCGAGGCGCGTACAGACCATCAGTCGGAAGTAATGGTCGTACCAGTCTCGGTCGACCCACTCCGGAAGCGTCGCTTCCCGGCGCTCGACAAAGCGCTCCCGGAACCCCTCGGTCTCCGCACCGGTATCGGGGTCGCGCGTCGGCACGACACAGCGCTGGCAGGGGTTGACACCAGCGAGTTCGGCGTCGCCAAGTCGGAACGGAACGACGGAGTCGCGATCGGCGTATAGCTGATCCTCCCAGAACGGCTCGCCCGCCTCGATGATGATGTTCGGGCGGAGCCTGCGACGCATCTCGGTCGCATCGATGCCGTCGAACCAGCCCGCGACCGCGTCGAGCGTCTCTCGACTGATCACCGTGGGTCCCGATGCGTCCGTATCGTCGGGCATCCCCCCTGGATCTCGGATCACGCTCACCGGGTAGCCGAAGTACTCCGAGAGCCAGGCGTTGAGCGAGCCCCGCTCGGCGTCGAGGCTGAACGTCGCGGCGTCCCGATCTGGTGCGCTCACGGTCAGCGCCCGCGCTTCGGGATCGAACGAGGACTCGATACGGTGGACCGCCCGCTCGCGCTTCCCGTTGACGTACTCGCGGTCCTCGTCGACGATAGCGTACTGTCGGTCGCCGTCGAGCGCGCCGCTTTCGCGGAGCCGTGCCGAGTCGACGCGGTGTGAGTCGAGAGATTTGACCGGATGGACGAATAGATCGGAAATCGTTGGCACGAGTCAGTATCACATCCCGAATACAAAATAAGTTGGCTTCCGCGCAACTTCAGTGTCTGATGCAGCTACGACGAAAGAAAGTGTTGGGTAAATAATAGCAACACATGTAGATATATATCTTAACTCCTAAGACGGATGGCGACACTGTAATTACACATGACTCAGGGAAACCGGTTCGTTGATCGGAGAAACTACATGAAACTGGCGGGCGCTGCCAGCATCGCTGGACTCGCTGGCTGTCTCGAAGGCGACGACGAGAACGGCGAGGAAGCCGACGGCGAGAACACGATCGTTGCCGGGACCGCACCCGGCTTCCCGCCATTCGAGATGGTCGAGGACGGCGAGCTGGTCGGTTTCGACATCGACCTGCTCGAAGCTGTCGTCGACGAGACCGAGTACGAGCTCGCAGAATGGGAACAGCTAGAGTTCGATTCCCTGATCCCGGCGCTCGACAACGGGAACATCGACGTTATCGCAGCAGCGATGACCATCAGTGAGGAACGTCAGGAACAGATCGCATTCAGCGATCCCTATTACAGCTCGGATCAGTCGATTCTCGTCCAGACCGGTGGAGACTTCCAGCCGGAGTCGCTGGATGACTTCGAGGGACAAACTGTCGGTGCACAGAGCGGGACGACTGGCGAAACCGTCGTTCGCGACGATCTGATCGAGGCCGGGATTATCGACGAGGGGGATTACACCTCCTTCGACAACTACGTGCTCGCCGTCGAGGACCTCGAAAGCGGATTGATCGATGCGGTCGTACTGGACGAGCCGGTCGCGGAGACGTTCGAGGCCGAGCGGGACGTCGAGGTCGCGTTCGTCTACGAGACTGGCGAGGAGTACGGCTTCGGCATCCGACAGGAGGACGAGGATCTGCAGGCCGCGCTGAGTGACGGTGTCGCTGCAGTCGAGGAAAGCAGCGAATACGAAGAAATCACGTCGACCTGGTTCGGCGAGTAAGCGTACACATAGATGGATCTGCCAGCGCTGTTGACGACATCCCTGTGGGCGATAGCGGGAGAGACGTCGCCGCTCGTGGTGGAGACGGTCTGGTCGTTGCTGGGCGAGGACTGGCAGTTCGTCTTCCGGAACGCGGACTACCTGCTTGGTGGGGTCGTCATCACCATCGTGCTGACTGTCGTCAGTATTCTCCTCGGATTTGCACTCGGCTTCCCGGCGGGTGCGATCGAGACCTACGGGGATGGCTATCTCAGAAGCGCCGTCCGGAACGTCGGTATCTTGCTCCGTGGCACGCCGATCCTCGTGATCATGATCTACATGTACTTCGTCATGCCGATCGAGTATCTGCTCGGTCCGATCAACGCGGCATTCGGTGGACTCGACGTCCTGCTCGGTCCGACGCCCTTTGCCGCCCCTGACGGGATCGGAACGGCGTTTTTCGCCGCGACGCTCGCCCTCGGTCTCCGGAGTGCAGCCTACCAGTCGCAGATCTTCCGTGGTGCGCTCAGCAGTATTGATGACGGGCAGATGGAAGCCGCGCGCTCGATCGGTATGAGTCGGTTCGAGGCGATCCGACACGTCGTCGTCCCGCAGGCGCTTCGCCGTTCCGTGCCCGGGTTTCAAAACGAGTTTACGATCGTCCTCAAGGATACCTCGATCGCCTTCGCGATCGGTCTTGGCGAACTGCTGAAACGGAGCGACGATCTGTTCGTCCAGCAGACGACCGCCGTGCTGGAGGTATTCCTCTTTGCCAGCTTGCTGTATTTCATCCTGACGTTCGGGACGAACCGCACGCTCGATTACGTCGAGCAATACTTCGCAATCCCAGGTGAATCGTCGTGACAGACTCCCAGACCGACCGATCCAGTCGTATTGCATCCGAGACAGCGCCGCTTCTCCGTATTGAGGACCTCTGGAAATCCTACGGGGACGAGGAAGTGCTCCGTGGCGTCGATCTCGACATCGAGCGGGGTGATGTCGAGGTGCTGGTCGGTCCCAGCGGGAGCGGCAAGTCGACGCTCCTGCGGTGTGTCAACCGGCTCACAGAGGTCGACAGCGGCCACATCTACCTGCGCGATGTCGACGTCTGTGCGGACGACACCGATCCCAATGAGGTCCGCCAGCAGATCGGAATGGTATTTCAGGATATCAACCTCTTTGCCCATCTCACCGCCCGGCAGAACGTCATGCTCGGGCTCCGACGAGTCAAAGGGATGGACAAGGACGCCGCCCGAACGCGAGCGAACGAGGAGCTAGATCGCGTCGGGCTCGGCGACCAGACCGACTCGTATCCGGCACAGCTCTCGGGGGGCCAGAAACAGCGCGTCGGCATCGCCCGCGCGCTCGCGATGGATCCCGAAGTGATGCTGTTCGACGAGCCCACGAGCGCACTCGATCCGGAACTCTCGAACGGCGTGCTCGAAGTGATGGCCCAGCTCGTCGAGGAGGGGATGACCATGCTGGTCGTCACCCACGAGATGCGCTTTGCGCGCGGCGGAGCGAGCGGAATCACGTTCCTTGACGACGGACAGATCGTCGAGCGAGGACCGCCCGAACAGCTGTTCGAGAACCCCGAAGAGGAACGAACCGCGCAGTTCTTCCAGAGTATCAGCCATGAGTGAACCCGGTGAGATCGGATGAGTGGAGCGGAGACGACCGAGTCACCGACCGGACGGTTCCGTTCAACGTCTGCGGAGCCCGGACCCGTCCTTGGCGCCCTCGCAGGGGTCGCATTCTGGGGATGGCTCGTCACACGCTGGCTCAACGACTGGGTGCTCGCCCGGATCGGCGTGGGCCCGGGTGCCGGAGAGAACTTCGTGCCACGGGAACCGTTCGATGCCGCAGCAGCGTCGGTCGGCGACGTATCCGAGGGGCTCGGCATGGTCGGGCTTCCGATCGAGTGGGCGGCGACGCTGCTGTCGACCGTGGCTATCGCCGTCGATCTCGCACCAGCACTCGCGGGCGCGGCGTGGTACACGATCGTTCTGACCAGCGTCAGTATCATTCTCGGCTTCTTTATCGCCGTCCCACTCGCGGTGTTGCGCGTCTACGGCGGGCCCCTGAAATGGCCCGCACTCGCGTACACCGAGTTGATCCGCGGGACGCCGCTGCTCGCCCAGCTGTTCGTGCTCTACTATGGCCTCCCGCTGGCGATCTGGCTGCAGGACGCGCCGCTGGTCGGCTACGGCTCGATCCCTGAACAGGCGTTCTGGATCGCAATTATCGGCTTTACGATCAACGGCTCGGCCTATCAGGCCGAGTACATCCGCGGCGCGCTCGAAAGCGTCGACGAGGGACAGCTCACCGCGGCGCGCGCAGTCGGGCTCTCACAGTACGACGGGATTCGCTATGTCGTCCTGCCACAGACGCTCAGGTACGCCATTCCGGCGTGGACGAACGAGGTCGTCTACCTGATCAAGTACTCCTCGCTGGCAGCGTTCATTACTGTCCCCGAGCTCTACTATGTGGCGAGCGATATTGCGGCCCAGACATTCGAGTACACGGCGATCTTCGGCCTCCTCGCGGTCGTTTACCTCGGTATCGTACTGACGGCGACGAAAATCATGGATCGGGTCGAGTCCCACGTCGCGATTCCAGGTATTGGGACCGCCGATGGGCGCAAGCAAGGCGATGCCTGAGCCGCTACAGTTCCTGTCGAATATAAATCCCGAGGTAGCCACCAACAACACTGAGCCCGACCGTGTAGAGCGACCCCAGCGCGAGCGCACCGAGGACGACCAGTCCGAACGATGATTGCGCTGCCATACCTGTCAGGAGAACAGTCACGAACATAGCCGCAAACAGGTACGGGATCAGCATGATCAGCCCGGCGGCCAGTCCCATCCGCAAGCCGTCACTCGGCGTCCCACCCTGAAGATAGGCGGCAACACCACCGCCCAGCAGCGGGGCAAAGGGGATAAACGAGAGGAAGATACCGACGACAGCCCCGAGAATCGCGTTCGCGATCGGGTTCGAGAAGTCGTCAGTCGAGCTGTTCGGCTCCGCTGGCTCCGTGGAGGACGTGTCGAACGGGTCGGGGGACATGAACGTCAGTACTACCGGTCGGGTGATAATACGCTCGGTGCTCACTCCTTCCAGCGGGCGTCAGCCAGCGTCCGCTGAACGACGTCGTGACCGACTGCCTCGGCGAGCGTCTCGAAGCCGGCGCGCTCGCTTCGGTCGTCCGCGTTGGCGACCAGTCGCGAGACGATGAACTCCGGCGTCGAGCGCCCCACAGTTCCAAACCGTGGCTGGTAATCGACTTCGAGTTCCAGCTCCGGCGAGAGCCCCTCCGCGAAGATACCGTCCGTTCGCGCAGCGGTTGGCAACGGTTCGAGGTCATCCGCGAGGTGGGTGACAAAGGCACCGAGAGCGCCCCGATCGACCGTCAATCGAACAAGCCCGTGGAGCAGGTCCGCGGCGCTACCGGGCTCCGTGATTGCCTCGAACTCGTCGACGAGCATCAGCGTGCGCTCGTTGGTCGAGACCGGCGGGACGATGTTGCGCAGGGTCGATTCGAGCACGCCCGCATTGAAACTGGCATGACGGCGGTGGAATACGATCGAATCGAACGTCGAGACCTGTGCGCGACTGGCAGGGACCGGTAGCCCCATCTGGGCCAGCAGGACGACCTGACAGAGCGTCTCCAGTAGCGTCGTCTTCCCACCGCTGTTGGCGCCAGTCACCACGGCGACGCGGTGCTCGGCGGGCGGCGTCCGGTCGTCAGCGCGTGGCGGCACGTCGTCGTACTCCGCGAGCGTGTGCTCGCCGATAGCGTAGGTAATCGGCTGGACGCTCTCGTCTTCGGCGGCAAGCGAGAGGTTGAGTGCATCGACGACGCCGACTGTCTCCCGGTCAGCAGTAATATACTCGGGGCGACACATTTCGTGGGCCAGTGCGAACCGCGCCAGCGAGAGATAGAAGGCGATGTCGTCGACGGTCTCGACAGCGGCATCAACGTCCTCGCGGGCCGCCGCGACGTCGCCGCGGAGGTCGCTGGCGACCAGTTCGCGACGCTCGGAGACGGCGCTCCGGAGGTCGGTCGAGAGCTCGCGAAGGGTTGTTCCGACGAAGTCGGTCGCGTCGATAGCGTCGCCGGGCATCGCGTCCCGCACCCGGTCGATGGTCACGTCGGCTTCCGATCGGACGTGTTCGACGAACGCCGTCTGGAACTCCTCGGTTCCGCCGACGCCGTCCTCGCGCAGCGCCTCGATGACGTCAAGCGCGTTCGCGTCCAGGCGTTCGACAACGGCGAGCGAGTCCCGGAGCGAGTCGAGTTCCTCGTCGACGCCTTCGACGACGGTCGAACCGTCCAGCCCGGCGAGCGCGGCGCTTGCGTCGGCCAGTGCGTCCCGGTCGAGATTCCCGAGCGGCGCGAAGACGTCCTCGCCGTCCCCTGCTGTCGCCTGCTCGCTCGCCGCGACGACGCCCGCGTCGATCAGCGCTAGAGCCGCGTCGACGGCAGCACGCTCGCCTTCCTGGGCCTCGTCGTACGCCGCGAAAGCGTCGAGAACCCGTTCGCGGTCGGCCTCGTCAAGCGCCGTCCAGGCGTCCCGTGTCGCCAGCACGGTATCAAGTCGGGCCGTCATCTCGTCGGTATCGAGCAGCGGCGTCAGGACCCGAATCCGGTCGGCAGCTCCGCGGGTCACCGCGTGGGTCTGGATCAGATCGAGCAGTTCCTTGTACACGTCCCGGGCGTCGCCCGTGGCGAGCACGTCCATCCCCTCGCCGCCGTTGGCTCGGCGGAGGATCCGTGTCGCCCGCCCACGAGAAAGCCCCGCCTCGGTAAGCGCCCGCACGTCCCCGTTCTCGATGGCCCGGACCGCGTCCTCGACGCCGATCGAGTCCGTCAGCGCCTCGCGGGTCTTCGGTCCGACGCCCCAGTACTCCTCGAGTTGCATACCTCAAGCTATCACGGGGGTAGTATCAGTGTGGTGTTCCGTTCCCGCGTGTCGAGACGACTTCCGTCTCAGGCGTACGTCCGGTCGATCAGGTCCAGAATATTGTCGGACTCGGACATCGTGATTCCGCGGTCCTCATCGACGATGACCGGGACACCTCGCTGGCCGGAGACGCGTTTTACTTCGTTCCGATCCGAGTGCATCGCGTCGACCCAGACCGAGTCATACTCGACGCCGACCTCGTCGAGGCGATCGGCGACTTTCTCACAGAACGGACAGCCGTCAAGCTGGTACAGCGTGACGCTCATACACCTCTATTGTGAGGGGATGATGAAAGAAGTTACTCACGCGGAGACACAAGGCATATATCGACAATCGACATACGCTCGGTCGATGATGGCGACCACCCACGGTTTCGTCGGCCTCGCGATCGCCGCAGTCGTCGCGGTGATCGCTCCCGAGTTCGCCGTCGCCGCAGCGATCGGCGGTATCGCGGGTGGGATCTTCCCCGATCTGGACGTCCTCGCAGAACACCGGCGGACGCTGCACTTTCCGGGCTACTACACGATGGTCGCACTCCCCGCACTGGGGCTCGCGTACGTCGTCACCGATGTCGTTACTGTGAGCATAGCAACGTTTCTGGTCGCCGCTGCAGTTCACTCCCTCAGCGACGCGCTCGGGGGGACACCGTCGGCAGTTCCGTGGGAATCGGACCTCGATCACGCGGTTTACCTCCATGCAGCGGATCGATGGCTTCCGGCGAAACGCTGGGTCCGGTACGACGGTGCGCCCGAGGACTTTGTCGCCGGAGTGGTCTTTGCCGTGCCCGCCCTCGTCATTTTCGACGGTGCGATCCGGTATCTGGCAGTGACCGGGATCGTCGTCTCACTGGTGTACACTGCGTTTCGTCGACCGATCGGCCATGCCGTCGCCGGGATAAAATAAGTACGAAGGAAGTGGGGAGCGCAGTGTGCTAGCAATCCTGTACCGGTAACCGCACGAGAGCCGACAAGACGACGGATACACGGGTACGGAAATTTATTTGTACGTGGAGAATCCTGTAATAGTGTATGAAGCGGGACCAGTCAGACGGGGACGATCCGTACGTTGAGGCGAGGATACCCCGAGAGCTACACGACCGTGTAGAGCGACTGTTCCGCGAGTATCGGGGCTACGATTCCTCGTCTGTCCAGGAGAGCCTGAGTGTCATCTGTGATCTGGCGGAAGCCGAACTCGATACCGAGGAGTCAGGCTCTGAATCAGTCACTGCCTCGGCTCCCGATACAGACGAGACGGTGACCGATGTGACGGGAGACGACCCATCCGGGTCCGCGTCTTCAACCACCGATTCGCCGGGGACGATTCGAACTGCAATCGACGACGTGTTCCCGGCCGACTGGGACGCAAGCGAGGAGACAGCCGACAGACTATCGCTGATCGTGAGTCACTATCTCACTGCCGACGGCTCGACCCGCCTCGAACGCGAAAACACCGCGCTATCGGCGACAGCCACACGACATGGGATGACGCCCGAGCAGCTCAGAACGGAGATTGTCGACGAGATCTACGGTGCGGACACGCTGCCGGGCGAGCTGGCATCGGAGTTTTTCAGCGAGGCACTTGCCAAGGTCGAACAGCGTCTCGAACGGGCGGAGACCGATGTTCTCTCGGCAGTCGAACTCGTCGGTGATGGGTCGACAGACACCACGTCCTCGGAAGCAGACAGCCCTGACGAGCCCGAGTCGCCGCTTGACCTCGGTAGCGGGAGCAGCGCACTTCCGGAGGGGTTGGCCGACGACATGGCGAGCGACGGCGGAGCCGTCCAGAGCGTCGACGACCGCATCGATAACCTGTTTACTGGGCCGAACGGGCTCACCGAAATCGGCATTGAGTCGCTGGTAGACGGCGCGGCGACCGATTGTGAGGTCTGTGGCGAGCAGTACTCGGTCGTTGACCTCCAGACGACAACCGAAGCGAGCGACGACCGGCGGGTCAATCTGGTCTGTGCGGACTGTCTCCCCGAGTAGCGAGCGCGGACAGCAAGCCTGATAGCCCCCCGATTAATACATCCCGTTCATGACGTTGGTCGACGCGGTTTCGATCACCCTTCATCAGGTGTTCGCCGCCGTCTGGGTCGGTAGTGTTGTATTCATGACTGTTGGCGTGTTGCCGCTCGCCAGAGAGGGTCACCTCGAACCCGAGCCGGTCGAAATGGCGACGGGGACGCTTCGAACTGTCTCCCGAGTCAGTGCCGTGATCCTGTTGCTCACCGGCAGCCACATGGCCGCGAGCTTCTATACGGCCGCCGACCTGACTGGCACGCCAAACGGCTGGCTCGTTCTCGCGATGCTAGGGCTATGGCTCGTCCTGATGGGACTGATCGAAGTGAGTGGTAGTCGTCTCGTCGACGGGTTGCAGGCGAAGAAGGTTCGCGCACCCGCTCACGAGACGCTCGGCTGGTTCCGTGCGGCGTCGGTAGTCGGCATCCTCTTGCTGGTTATTGCCGGGTTGCTGTCTTCGGGTGCGCTCGTCTGATGAGGCGCATCAGATAAAGTTAGAAAAATATTTACAACAAACGATCGTAGGGCGCGGTATGTCGTCACACGAACGGGTTACTTCGATCCCATCCGGTATCCGGGGCATCTGTGTGCTCGACGCCTATCTCGTCCTGCTCGGGATGGCGCTTGCAATGCTCGGTATCGCGGACATGGACGGAACGGTGTGGCTGGACTTCAGCCTTGCCGGAGTGGATGGTATCACGTGGTTCATCTTCGGAATGTTGGTACTGGTCGCGGTACAGCTGTACGTCATCCAGGGCGTCTGGAACATCGAGTCGTGGGCATGGGGTGCCATGATGGTCGTGTTGGTCGGACAGATCGCAATCCTCGCCGGGCTGATCGCGTGGGTACTCACCGGTGAGAGCATGCCGATCAGCTACGCTGACGGGGTCATTCGCTGGGCGGTGCCACTGGTCGTCCTCGCTGGCTCTGCAGTCTACCTGTTCGACAAACGCGACTGGTTCACTGAGCTGTAGTCCGTTCGTCTTTTTTCCCTGTTTTGCACCCGCCGAGAGAGTGGCGTCGCGACAGTTCGTCCGATCGAATCGCAACGCATAGGCCCCCCGGGCATGGATCGGGTAGTATGCAACTGGGCGTTATCGGTCTTGGGCGTATGGGGCAGATCGTCGTCGACCGCGTGCTCGATGCGGGACACGATGTCGTCGCGTTCGATCTGGATGAAGAAGCCGTCGCAACGGCAGTCGACGCTGGCGCGACCCCGGCGGAGTCAGTTGTCGATCTGGCCGAACAGCTGGGAACCGAAAAGCGGATCTGGTTGATGGTCCCCGCAGGAGGGGCGGTCGACGCCGCGCTCGACGACCTCGAACCACATATGGACGCCGACGATATCGTCGTCGACGGCGGGAACTCCTACTTCCAGGATTCCGTGCGTCGCGCCGAGTCGACGGAGGTGGCGTATCTCGACTGTGGAACGAGTGGCGGCCCGGCCGGTGCCGAACTGGGCTTTTCGCTGATGATCGGCGGTCCCGAATGGGCGTACGAGGAACTGAAGCCCGTATTCGACGCCGTCGCCACGGGTCCCGCGGGACACGATCGAATGGGTCCCGCCGGAAGCGGCCACTACGTCAAGATGGTTCACAACGGCGTCGAGTACGCGCTCATGCAGGCCTACGGCGAGGGGTTCGAGCTTCTGGCGAACGGCCGGTACGATCTGGATCTCGAAGCCGTCGCCAACACCTGGAACAACGGCGCAGTCATCCGCTCGTGGCTCCTGGAGCTCTGCGAGGAGGCGTTCCGCGAGGAGGGCAACGAACTGGGCGACGTAGCCGATCACGTCGCCGGTGGTTCAACGGGGACGTGGACGGTGCAGGAAGCGCTCGAACAGGAGGTGCCGACGCCGCTGATCTATCAGGCGCTCGCCGAGCGCTTCGGGAGCCGCTCGGACCGGTTCTCCCGGCGGCTCGCGAACCGGCTTCGGTACGGCTTCGGGCGACACGAGGTAGCGCGCGAGGAGTAACCACTCGGCTCGGCCACGGTTCTCTCTCATCTAGCCAGGCGACCGGCTGGTTTCACTCGATGACACGGATGTCGTTGCTCCGGTCATGCTCGATCGTTGTCGCGACCCCGTCTGCGATATCGGCACCACAGATCTGCTCGATGATCCACAGCGACAGGTCGATCCCGGACGTGACCCCACCTGCTGTCAGGATATCGCCGTTGTCGACGACGCGAGCGTCGACAGGGACTGCACCGTGGTCGGATAACTGATCGTGGGCCGAGGCGTGCGTCGTCGCCGGGCGTCCATCCAGCAGACCTGCGGTTGCCAGGATCATCCCACCAGTACAGACGGCGGCGATTGTCGTTCCCGCGTCGTGGCGACGTCGGATCGCATCGAGTGCTACCTCGTTCTGGGTGACTGCCCACGCGCTTGCCTCGCCGCGTGTGTTCCACCCGCCGCCGGGGACGACGAGCAGGTCGGGGTCGTCCCCGATCGGGCCATCCGCTTCGATCGTCAGGCCGCGGCTGGCGGTGGTCCGATCGGTTGGGGCAAACGTCACGAGTCGAACGTCGATCGAACATCCGCGATCCGCGGCCGTGGTGAACACTTCGAACGGTCCAACCACGTCGAGTTCGTCGAACCCGTCATAACAGAGGATCTCGAGCGTAGTGGGGCTGTCGACGTCCATGTGATCCCGTGGTTGTCCGCCGATATCAACGTCCGCATCTGGCGGACGATCCGCCAATAATCACAATACAATTAAACCCGCAATCCGAACCCCCTCTCATGTTTAACGAGCTGGGGATCGCGATCGGGTTCAGTCTGACCCTGATCGCCGTGCTCATGCATTTCTCCCGTGGGACGGGATGGACATCGAACGAAGATATCTCCCAGGAAGTTCTCGAACGGCGCGCGGAGTCGGTACCCGAGACGGACTTCCCCGAGCCGATGAACCGGTCGATCGGCGGCGGCGCACCCGCGGGTGCCATCGGCGGCGGCGAAGCCGGTGGCGAACTCGCGGAGGGTGGCGAAGCGGTCGAAGAGGAGAGTGGCCCGGGAGATATCCCCGAAGACGAGATCGAGTACTACGAGATCGACTTTGTGAAAGAGGGGGAGACGATCGAGGTCGCAAACAACGAGACGATTCTCGAAGCGGGCGAAGACGAGGGGTGGGATCTGCCCTACGCCTGCCGTGAAGGCTCATGTGTCTCGTGTGCTGGACAGATCGACGGCAACACCAACGACTTCATCGAGCACGACGACCAGTCGATGCTTGGCGATGCGGAGCTCGAAGACGGCTACACGTTAACGTGTGTCGCGTACCCCCGCGGCGAGTTCTCCATCGAGACCGGCGAACAGCCCTGAGTTCCGTCTCGCTATTTTCGGTTATCGCGTCGACGCTCAGTTCGTGAGCGAGTCGTTGATCCGTTTGGAAAGCCGTGCCCGGACTCTCCCGAGGTCGGCGTTCCCCTCGACTAGCGCCCGATGTTCCTGCCGTAGCAGTCGGTCGAACAGGTGGTCGAACAGGGCGTCGGACTCGGGCGCACCCCCCTGCTCGGACAGCGTCGCTGCCGCGCGCTCCAGTCGCCCCGGCGTGGCGAACTCGTCGACGATCTTGGCCGGGTCTGGGGCAGTCGGTTGCGTCTCCTCAGGTTCACGGAACTGCTCGGCTTGGATCGCTGCGCGGTTCCCGCTTTTTGAGCGAAGTACGACACCGTAGGCCTGCCCGTCGTACCAGTTAGACTCGGGAACAGTGTACGATTCGGGGTCGAAGTCAGTGGCCCGAACCTCCCTTGCGAACGTATTTATTGGGTCAAGGCCGAGGCGCTTGAAGGCCTGCTCGACGGTGTCCGGCGGCAGGAACCGCTCGCCGTCCCAGACGTTGATTCCCAGCACCGGCGGGATCCGATCCCAGTCGTACGGAACGGTCCGCTGGTACGTCGCGACACCGTAGAAGACGACGCCATCGAGATCGGCGCTCAGGGCTGCCTCGTAATCGAGCGATCGTTCGACGCACTGTGTAGCGTACCGGTACTCCATCGGGATGTCGTCTGGCGAAAGTAGTCGAGATCGATCGCCGAACTGAAGACCGCCCGAACCGTCAATCCGGAACCGGAGCAAGTCCCCGTCGATCAGTTCCTGAATCCAGAGGTGTCCATCCTCGAGTAGCTCGTCGGCAGCCGAATCGAGTGACGGGATCGACGGATACGGGTGCATACCTCTGTGGAGGTTCTCTCACGTCTTACGTGCTCGGTCAGTGGAGCGTTCCCTCTCGTTTCTCGACGTCGTAGGCAAACAACGCGTACCCGACCTCTGCAGCGGAGTATCCGGTGTCCGCCGCAATATCGCGGATCGGGCCGATCATCGTCACGTAATCGTCGGCGTCGAACGACTCTTTGCGCCCGTCGAGATAGCCAAGCCTGTCGAGCGAGGCCCAGACTCGGGTGTCGACAACGGCGTGACGCTCCGGATCGAGTGCAGCGAGGATACAGGACGCTGTCGGGGCCTTGAATCCCGAAAGGCCCGTCAACAGCTGGATCTGCGAGAAGTCGTCGTCGAGTGTCAGGACGTTCGCCGTCACCGTCTCACAGCGATCTTCCGGATTTTTCTCGACGTGGTACGCGCTCCGGGTCGAGGATTCGTAGGCGATATCGTATAGCTGGTCGCGCGTGAGATACCCCTGCTCGCGAAACTGCTCACCGAAGGCGTCGAGCCGTTCGGGCAGCACGCCCTGTGTCTCCGCGTAGTGGTCGAGATACGTTTCGACGTCCATAGTCAGGCGTTGTCGGCCACCCATCACATTGGTTTCGGTCCTGGCCAACAGGTATTTTTGTGCGGGACGACCCAGGGTAGATATGTCCCAATCGGACAGCCGCCTCCAGAATGTACCGCTGGTCCAGGGCAGCGTCGCTGGACTGTTGACGTGGGTCCTCGGCTACCTGTTCACATACTTGATCGCCGGAAGTGAACTCCGCGACTCGGAGCTCAATCAGTTCCTCGATTTTATTGGTGAGGACCCAGCGACCTACGAGATGGTCGGCTGGGTGTTCTACAACGCCCACTTCGTCGATACGACGTTCCAGAACGTTCCCTTCTTCGGGTCGGAAGCGTTCATCGGCGGCGAGGACGGGTTCACGATGCTTCTCTACGTGATCCCACCGCTGCTCCTGATCGGCGGCGGACTGGCAGTGGCGCGATACAGCGCAGCGCAGAACGCAAACGACGGTGCAATCGCCGGGCTGAGCATCATCCCCGGGTACTTGCTCCTCTCGGTCGCGGGGATCTTCCTGTTCGAGGTGACGCTTGGCGACGCGAGCGCAGCACCCGACCTCGTGGCGGGGATCTTCCTCGCCGGGCTCGTCTTCCCCGCGCTCTTCGGGGCGATCGGCGGTGTCATAGCTGGCGAAACAGCCGAGTAGCTTACCGGGTGTCGATCCCCGGGAACGATCTGTCGGGATGTCGCACCGGGAGCTTCGAGTCCGACTCCTCCTCGACGAGGACAAAGTCAGTTTCGCCGGAGTCGTCCGGCTCTTCGACGATCACGAAACCGGTCTCGCCAATCGATTCGACCGGCTGGAGTCCGGGATACCGCGCATCGGCGTCCGGCACAGCGACGATCCCCGTCTCCACCTCCTCTTCTACGAGCACGAACTCGGTCGGTTCCTCGTCATCCAGGAGGACGAATCCTGTTTCTTCATCATCGTGGCCCATATGCAATGCTACGAACTACCATGATATTAGTCTACTGCCAGCTCCGACACTCCTCATGGCGCATCTCGGCACCACGAACCGAGTACTCCCGAGAGGGTTTTCCATCCACCGACCCGTACTGACGTATATGTGTGGTCGCAGCTCCCTGTTTGCCTCGCCCGAGACACTGGAGTCACGGTTCGACGTGTCAGTACCTGCCTCGTACGACCCGTCCTACAATATCGCTCCCGAGGACGACGTCCCGGTCATCCGGGATGAGACGTCCGGAAACGTCGAACTCCGATCGTGGGGCTTTGTCCCACACTGGACTGACAATCCCGGTGAGTGGAACGGTCTGATCAACGCGCGGACCGAGACTGTCGACGAGAAGCCAGCCTTCCGCGACGCGTTTAGCCGGAACGAACAGGCGGACGCTGACCGCCCGACCGGGGGACACTGTCTCGTGCTCGCCGACGGCTTCTACGAGTGGCAAGAGCGCACGGACGGCAAACAACCGTTCCGGATCGAACGGGTAGATGGGGAGCCGTTCGCGATGGCGGGTCTCTGGTCGCGCTGGACCGACGGCGATCACTCGACGATCACCGCGACAGTGCTGACGACGTCACCGAACGAGCTCATGGAGCCGCTCCATCACCGATTGCCAGTCGTCTTCGACGCCGACGAGGAGCGGGCATGGTTGAGCGAGTCGCCACAGTCGAAAGCGGAACTGCTCGACCCACACTCGGGTGACGGCTTCGAGAAGTACCCAATCTCCGCTGCGGTGAACGATCCCAGAAACGACTCCCCCGAGATAATCGAGCCGGTCGACGCGCCGGAGAGTGACCCCCAGACCGGTCTCGATCAGTTCGGGTAGCCGACAGCTATACGTACCACAGCCCGAAACCGAACACGAGATGCCAGTACGGACTGGCGAGATCGGGCCAACGGAACCCGAAGTACTCGCCCACACGAAACGCGCCCTCTTTCCCGGGGATAATCGGGAGCACGGCTACGCGGTCGTCGACACACAGTTCGCGACCGAACGGTGGCTCGCCGAGCGGCGCGTCGACCCGCGGATTACGGAGTCGCTGTCGCCGTTCAACAGGATCGAAATCGGCACGGGTTATCCCGACCTCGTCGGCGTGGGATGGCTCGATGAGGAGTGGGTCTTTGGCGACCCTGCGCGGGATCACCCACCGCTGATCGCCGTCGAGGCGAAGGGGCATCGTGAGGACGACTACGTCGATGTCGAACAGGGGATCGTTCAGGCGCACGACCGAATCGCGGAGGCGAACGCCGCCTATCTCGCCGCGCCGCAGGATGCTATCAGCGCCGCAGCACAATCGCTTGCACAGGACCTGAATGTGGGCGTTCTCGGCGTCGCAGGGAACGGTGACATTGACGTCCTCGAAGCGCCACGGCTCGTCGGTGCGGAGTCGCCGATGACTGCCAGTGCGATCCGCTTCCAGACGAGCGCACAGGGCGTCGCCGATCAGTCGTTCGGTCTGAACCACCCGAAGAACTACCTCGCATACCCGCTGGCGGTTCATCACGACGGCCCCACGGAGACGTTGATCGAGGAGAACGTCGTCGGAGCGGTCGACAGTGCCCGAACCGGTGCACGGTTTCTCGGTCTGATCGAATCGGAGCCGAGCGGGGACGTTCACGTCACGCCACTCGGGCGCGAAGTAGTTCGATTCGCGCTCGAACGGACGGATGGATCGCTCGACGACGCCCTGGCTCAGTTCGACAACTGGCGACGGACTCGACAGCGATTCGCCGAGCAGGCGCCAGCGTGGGGACAGTTCACCCGTCGTGTGCTCTCCGAGTATCCCGCGACGCCCCTGCTGGTCGAGGAGCTACAGGCACTCGCCGACGCCGGACGGTCCGACCCGTCGCTGCGGCAGTTGGTGCTCCACCTGTACGAACACCACCCAGCCTTCGCGATAGAGCTGTTCGTTCGTGGGACCGAGGACGCCCGCGAGCGAGTGTTCGCGGACGAAAATACCCTCGACCGGGAGGCGCTCGCTGACGGAACCGTCTATCACTCGGCGACGATCTTCCAGCTCAAAGCGTTGCTCTACCACGCGGGGATTCTCGCCGAGCGCGGCGCGGAACCCCACCGGATCGATCCAACGAGCGACTCCTGGGCGCTGGCGACGCCGCTGTAGCTCCCTGAGGTATTCGTCGCGCACAGGTATATATACGAAACCGGGGCAATCCCTCGGTATCCTCCGTCAACCCACCCGCTGTGGATTGCCGTAGCGCGACACACCACCTCGGGGCTGGCGTCGTGTCGCCTGTTTGCCCAATTATGGCCACCCGTTCTAGCCCTCTCGTAGCTCCTGCAGGACCGGCATCTCCTCGATCCGTTCGTCGTCGAGCGCCGACCAGTCGATCCCGTCCGATCGATCATAGCTCGTGTTCGTTTCGATAGCTCGGTCCGGCGTCACGACTAGGTCGAGTGGGACGTCGTGCTCGTCGACCGCGACGTCCTCGTCGACGACCTGTAACTCGTGGACGGTCGTGACGACCGGCGTCACGTCGTCGACCAGTCCCAGCGTATCCAGTAGCGCGTACTCCAGATCGCTGTATCCCTCTCCCTTGCCGATCCGCGCCCCGTCATCGGTGACGGCGACGCTCCCGGAGACGATCAGGTCGACCGACTCGACTGCGTCGGGACCGACCTGAACCCCAAGTTCGCTCGATCCGGCGATCGTCGTGGCCCGATTGTAGTCGTCGATCTCATCCGGATCCAGTCGGAGGAAGCAATCGGCGTCGCGGAGCCGCGGGACCGCCATATACAGCGTCTTCCCCGCTTCGAGTGCTCGCTGCCGGACCGGCCGCTGTGGGGAGTCCGGGTTGATTTTGATGGTATCGGCGGCTCTCCACTCGGATCGTTCAGAGAGACGCTCGGCGGCGTCGTCAGCACCTGCAAAATTGGGAATCCGGCCATGTGGCGGGAATGGGAACCGCGCCTCGCCACTCTCTTCTAGCTCGTCCCAGATGCGCTCGCGGAGGTCCTGCTTGTCCATGACCGTGCGTTGTTTGGGATTGCCCTCAGTGTTATTACTCTGCGACGGCGACGAACTCGACGTCGTCGCTCTCGGTGTCGACGATCGCGATGCTGTGGTGTTCTTCCGGTACTGTCGGAAAGTGAGCACCCGGGTTCAGCACGGTCGTTCCGTCGACCTCGCGTTCCTCGGCGACGTGATGGTGGCCGTAACAGACGTACTCGTACTCGCCCGATGCGGCATGTGCCTCGACGTCGTCCAGACGCTCACCGTGAAGCACGGCGAACGTCGTCCCGTCGAACTCCAGTTTGGTGAAGCGCCCGTGGAGTTTGCTTCCGTTCCCGAGCTGACGGAAAGCGGACTCCAGTCCATCGAGCTCGCCGTCGTTGTTCCCGAGAACGCCGTGGACTTCCAGCCCATCGAAGTAGCGAACGACGGGTGGTGCGATCACGTCACCACAGTGGATGACCGTCTCGACACCTCGTTCCTCGAAGACCGATACGGCGCGGTCTACGGCCGATACGTTGTCGTGCGTGTCCGAGATGACGCCTACCAACATGCCTGTTCGAAACTCAGAGGACGGGAGACTACAGTAGTTCTGGTCGTCAAGTACTCAAACAGTCGGCAAAAAACAGTAGGTTCGGTCAGCTCCGGGACTGAATCAGCTCTTCGATCGTCTCACGAACGTTCCCGGACGACCCCGCCAGGGGCATCGACTGAAGCTGTTGTTCGATGTCGCGCTGCTTGAAGTGGTTCGAGAGCGTCAGTATCGTTGGTGCCCAGAGACCAACGAAGATCCCCAACTCGCGGTCACCACGCGCAAAATAGGCGTACAGTGCCAGCCCGACCGATACTACCGATGCAATGAGGGCCGTGTCCGCACCGGCCTCCATCGTGGACCCTGTCTCGTCTGACGACATGGTTTGGCTCATATTGTGCCGACGTACGCTATCATCGGAGGCCTCTTAATGACGGATAACCGTTCACAGGGATGTCGAGCGGATTGCCAGTGACTTCTCGCTTTTAAGCAGATTTTTCTTCGAGTGAGTGCCGCGACGTCGGAGAGTAGCGCACAGTCTTGCCAGTCTGAGTGTGAAACCGTCTCGGATTGTTCACACCGATATAGATCCGAGTAAGCACCTCCTACAGGTTCTCTTCTTGATACGATCCATCGTAGGATCCGACGTGTTCGGCACGGGACAGGACGAGCTGGGCGATTCTGGCGTCCTGCTGGAGTTCGAGTTCGTGGTTGACGTCGAGCAGTCCCTCGCCGCGGCCCGTGTAGCCAGCATCCCACACCGCAGTGTGAAGCATCGCGGAGTTTCGCATAAGCGACGATCGCGGCAGAACGAACCCGACGTGTCCCTCGGGGATCGAAATCGTCTCTCCGTATCGGGCAATGTAATGTCCGGGATCGAGGTGGTACGTCTCCGTCTCGGCTGACGGGGCTAGCTCTTCGCGCTCGCCGATCGATTTCCCGTCTCGACCGATCCGCCCCGGCTCCGTCTGTTCGAAGACGTTCGCGACGGTCAGGTCGACCCCATTCGGCTGAATCTGCTCGTCGGTAACGGAAGAAAGCTGTTCGGCGACAAACGTGCCTGATCGGAACATACGCTGGAAGGTAGACACTGGACAAAAAATCCTTCGGGACGGACGTTCGGGATGTCCGTGGAAACGTGGTTCGAGGAGGGCTCCGAACCTCGGAAAGACTCGCTTCGCTCGTCTTTCCTGCCTCACCCTCACTCCGTTCGCGTGAGACCAACGGGTTCTACGCATCATTCGGGCATTTTCACAGCCTTGTCACTCACTGACGTTCGTGACGTCGTGAAAATGCCCGGGGAGGGCTCCGAACCCTCGATCTCCGCATGTCCCAGGTTCGAGGCTCGGCAGTCCTCGTACGGACATGAGAGGCTTCCAAGGAACCGCACCGAATCTCTGAACCCTATGAGTGCGGCGCTATGTCCAGCTAAGCCACCCGGGCTCACCTGCGAGTTGTCCGCTGATTATCTTTAAGCTTCTCATCTGCTTCGGGTTCGTGTGTCATTCATTCACATCGCGATCGGAGCCTGCAGTTTTAAGCCATGGGGGAAGAACACACGTGCATGAGCGAACCCGGTGTCGTAGAATCCGCTCTCGACGGAGAGACGGTCGCCGCGTCGGTGCCGTTGGGCGGAGAGGACAAACTGTACATCACGCCGACCCGAACGCTGATCTACCGGGCCGAGGGCCTGTTGAGCGACGAGTCGGTCGAAGAGTATCCCCACGATGCGGAGCGGCTGACCATCTCTGAGGGCCGGCGCAAAACACGGTTCAGTCTCGATTATCCGGTCGACGGGACCCGCGAGTTCACGATTCCCTCGAAGTGTGCTGACGACGTAACCCATCCCGTCGTGGCCGGGATCATGAACGCCGCAGGGATCACCGAACCGGGCGAGACGGTGCTGTCGACCTATCGATTCAGCGAGCTGACGCTGATCGTTACGAGCGAGCGGCTGGTCAAACACATCGGTGCAGCCGTCTGGGATACCGATTATGAGGAGTTCCACTACGACGATGTGACCGACCTGACCTTCGAGAAGGGGAGCGTCGCTACACAGGTGGTCCTCGAAGTGAATGGTCGCCAGCAGCGGATCAAAGCCCCGAACGATCAGGCACGGGACGTCGAGAGCAAACTGTCCGAGGCGCTGACCGCGTACCACGGCGTCAACTCGATCGAGGAGCTACGGACCGCGAACGCGTCCGAGGAAGAGGAGCCAGCCGAGCAGCCGGGTGCTGGTGGGGTGGCCTTCGGCGAAGGCGTCGATCCGCTTGAAGCGAACCCACCGTCGACCGAGGGCGACGAGGAGCTCTCTGCTGAACAGGTGATAGACGACTCGGGTGGAACGGAGGCAGTAGAGACAGCTGAGCCAGCGGATCCATCGGACGGTCCTGCGGAGACCGAAGCGCCTGATACTGACGCGACCGAGTCGGACTCGGTGGGTGCCAACGACCGCTCACAATCGGCTGACGACCCCGGGCCGACGACTGAGGACGAAGCGTCGACGGAGACAGCCGATGACGACGGGTTCGACTTCGAGGATGTCGGCTTCGAACCGGCCGAGAGCGATCCGGACGGTGACGACATCGCTGAGGAACTCGCCGAGCTCCGGGCCGTCGTGGAACATCAGAACGAGCGGCTCGACAAACAGCGCGAGGCGATCGAGCGGTTGATCGAGGAGCTCAGTCGCGGCCGGTGACCTTCCGGATACACGAAGAGCCAAAGGGCCCCAGTTCGCCCGCATCGTACTTGATGAAGTGCCCGGTCGAGAGGCCGGACCCGCAGCGCTGACACTCGAACTCACCGTCTTTCTGAATGACCTGACTCTCGTAGCTGACAAACTCGCTGTGTTTCGGGCGGATGATCCCATCCTCACGTTCGATAATCCCGCGTTTCTCCGCGGTATCGAGGATCTCTCTGGTGACTGATGGATGTGTGGAGACGGTCTCCAGCCTGTCTACGGCATCGGCGACACTCAGCTCATCGTGTTCCAGCGAGCGCAAGAGGTCGAGGCCGAGTGCAATCCGGTCGTCCTGCATCTATCTCCGAGTCCTCGGCCGAGGGGATTAAACGTTACGTGGCCGACTGCTCGAATTCCACTGATTACTCGTAGTGATTCCGTTCGACACGCGCGTCGAACCGGCGGGAGAGCAGCGTGGTCACCGGTCCGCCGCCGATCTCGATGCCATCAAGCGTCTCGATCGGTCGGAGCTCCCACGTCGAGTTCGTCAGAAACGCTTCCTTTGCCGAGCGAACGTCGTCGGGGGTGTACTGGCCAGTATAGACCGGAATATCGGCCTCGTCTGCGAGGCTGATGACGACTGACCGGGTAATCCCCGGCAACACCGGCCCGTCGAGGCTCGGCGTGTGAAGCCCGTCCTCGCCGACAAAAAACACGTTGCTCGTCGCTCCCTCCGCGACGTAGTCGTCAGTATCACGCAGCAGTGCCTCGTCGGCGTCATCGATCAACTCGTTCCGTGCGAGGATGCCGTTGAGATAGTTGTGCGTCTTCGCATTGGCCGGGATTGCGGCGTCCGGGATCCGCCGGGTCATCGTGGTCTGGACGGTCGCAGGACCGTCCCAGACGGGGTCTCCTTCCGTGCCCCCGCGTGGAAGTTCTGCGACGATGACGACTACTGTCGGGTCCGTGGTCGGGCCCGGCGTTAGCTTGCCGGGCTGGACGCCACGTGAGAGAGAGAGTTTGAGGTACGCGTCGGTCAGGTCGTTGGCCCGGAGCGTTTCGAGCACGCGTTCGCGGAGTTCTTCGTCATCGATCCCGTGGTCGATCCCGAGTGTCTCGCAAGTGTTCGCCAGCCTGTCGGCGTGAGCCTCCCACTCGAAGACGGAACCGCCGTACGCGCGCATCGTCTCGAACGCAGCATCACCGTACATGAAGCCCCGATCGCGGACGTTCACCGTGGCCTCTGACTCCGGGACGAGCTCGCCATCGACGTGGTACTTCATGATTTGGCTCCCCCGTCGGCGCGTCTCGCGAACGAACAGAAGTTCTCGATCAGACGTTTGCCGACCGACAGATCGAGGCCGTCCCGATCGTCGTCGCGATCGACCGGTCCGGTCAGAATGCTCTCGGGATGGAACTGGACGCCGATGTGGGGGCGCTCCTGGTGCCGGACGGCCATCAGTATCGATCGCTCGTCGTCGGTTCGGGCCGTCTCCATGAGCGGGTCCGGGAGATCCTCTCGTTCGACTGCCAGTGAGTGATAGCGCCCAACCCGGAACCGTTCGGGCATGTTGTCGAAGATTCCCTGCCCATCGTGATCGATCGTCGAGGGTTTCCCGTGGACAACATCGGGCGCGTTCACCACCGGCCCGCCGTGGGCCGCACACAGCGCCTGATGCCCGAGACAGACACCGAGCGTCGGATACGTTGTCTCAGCAAAGATCGGGATCGAGACACCAGCGTCGGCCGGCGTGCCGGGACCGGGAGAGACCACGATCCCATCGGGATCGAGTTCACGGATCCCTTCAACATCGATCTCGTCGTTTCGTCGGACGATGACCCTTTCTTGATCGGTCGCCCTGAAATCACACTCTCCCGCCTCGGCTTCCGCGACGAACTGGACGAGGTTATACGCAAAGGAGTCGTAATTGTCGATGACAAGCATCACGACTCCCCACCTCCGGCGTCGAGTTCCATCGCCGCCTGCTCGCCGAGTGCCTCGTCTACGGCCCTGACGAGCGCGCGTGCCTTGTCGAGCGTTTCGGCGTACTCCTGTTCGGGCTCCGAATCGTGTACGATTCCGGCACCGACCCGGAGATGGTACTCGTCGACCTGCCGGACGAGCGTCCGAATGACGATGTTCAGCGTGGCCCGCCCGTCAAAGCCGAGGACGCCGATCGAGCCGGTATATGGCCCCCGTCGGGTCGCCTCGACCTCGTCGATCAGCTCCATGGTTCTGGGTTTCGGTGCGCCGGTGATCGTCCCGCCGGGGAAGACGGCGGCGATGGCGTCCGCGAGCGTGGCATCTGCTTGCAACTTTGCACCGACGCGGGAGACGAGATGCATCACTTCGGAGTACCGGTCGACACGCCGGTACTCGGAGACGTCGACGCTGCCGTATTGAGCAACTTTTCCGAGGTCGTTGCGTTCCAGGTCGACCAGCATCGCGTGTTCTGCCCGCTCTTTCTCGTCGCCCGTGAGTTCGGCTTCGAGTGCTTCGTCCTCGGCCTCGGTCGCACCGCGCGGGCGCGTCCCGGCGATCGGTTCGGTCTCGATCCGGTCGCCCTCGCGCTCCAGCAGGAGTTCAGGGCTGGCGCTGACCAGATCTGCGGCGGGAAACTCCAGCAGTGCGGAGTACGGTGCAGGGTTGACCGACCGGACGGCCGCGTACGTGTCGACCGGGTGGACCGCCGCGGGAGCGGTCAGACGTTGTGAAACGTTCGTCTGAAAGGTATCCCCGGCGCGGATATACTCCTTGATCGTCCGGACGCGGCCGGCGAACGCTTCCTGCCCACAATCGCTTGTGAACTCCGCAGTGTCGCCCGTGACTGGCGGCGAACCGACCGCTGGATCGCCCTTCAGGGCAGCAGTCGCAAGCGCGAGCGCTCGTTCCCGCCCCGTTTCGTACGCGCGGTCGGGATCGGCAGGATCTACCTGGGGGCAGGCGGTGATTCGAAGGGTCGTCTTGCCCGCTCTCGGCTCTTCCCACGCAGCAACCCTGTCGTAGACGCCAACTTGCAGATGCGGAAGCGAGCGATCGTCGACTGCCCTTTCGGGCAGGTCCTCGATCTCCCGGATCAGATCATAAGAGAACCAGCCGAACGCACCGCAGGGATACGGTACCGAACACTCGCCTCTCACGAGTGTCTCACCATCTAGTAGGCCCTGCAGAGCGGCAAGCGACGGGGATTCGTGGCCGGAGACGCCGATCCCCCGGTCCCGGTTCGACTCGTCCCACATCGCGGCAGTGGGACGGGCCGTCATCGTTTCGACCGGATCGACGGCGAAGTATCCCCATCCCGGCTGACCGCCGGTCGTTTCGAGGATGACACCCCCTGGGCCATCCCGTGCCCGCCGATACGCCTCGAAGGGATCCTCGACCTCGACGCGGACCTCGACCGGGATTCGCGTACCCGGATCGACATCCGTGGCCGTCGCTCGAAACTCCTTGCTGGTAGTTACGACCGACGGTGTGTCCATGCCTGCGGGAAGGGACGCGCCGAATAATGGTCTTCCGGTTCGATCAATACCTTACCGGACTTTTGCCTGCTCGACCCAGTTTTCGACGCGGGACTCCGACAGATCGGTTTCGGCCGCAATCTCGGCCGCGTCGGCGTCGGCAAGGTCGGCGATCGACTCGATCCCCACATCCGCGAGTCGCTCTGCGTACGCGGGCCCGATTCCCTTGATATCTTCGAGTTCGTCTTTCTCGGTTGTCGGGTCCTCCGCTGTTTCGTCGTCTTCTGTGTCGTCGTCATCCGCAGCAACGTCTGCATCGTCTTCCGGATCGTCATCTTCCTCGACTGCGTGTTCCGACTCGGTGTCCTCGGCGACATCGTCTTCTACGACTTCGTCGTCCGGTTCTGCTTCGTCGATCAGTTCGTCTTCGTCGACCGGTTCGTCCTCCGCGTCGGTCTCCTCTTCCGGTTCCCCGATTGCGTCGTCAGGTTCCTCGTCGGTGTCTTCTTCGGCGGTGTCCTCGTCCACATCCACGTCGCCGCCCGTTTCGGTGGCGTCTGCGTCGGGATCGTGTCCACCGACGTCTCGTTCGACCGTCACGCCAACGTCCTGGCGCTGCTTCTCGTCGGTGCTGCCGAGCCCGAGAAGCGACTTCAGCTTGTCCAACAGTGACATTGCAGGATACTTGATAGTCGTTATACTTAAACCCGTCCGACACCGGCTCGATCTTCACAGCGCTGCGCGGAGCGCCTCGTTCATCGCATCGACCGGGGCGTCCTGGCCGGTCCAGCGCTCGAACGCCTCGACGCCCTGATACAGCAGCATCCACGCGCCATCGATCGTCGTCGCTCCCTGTGCCGCCGCATCGCGCAGGAGCCGGGTTTCAAGCGGGCGGTAGACCGCGTCGAGAACCGCCAGATCACCGTGGAGGGCCTCGGCCGGAACCGGGGTTGCATCCTCTTCCATACCGACGCTGGTCGCGTTGACCAGCACCGAGGCGTCCGCCAACAGTGCCTCCAGTGAATCGAGCCCGTGTCCCATCGCCTCAGGCACTACTGCGGCGAGGTCGTGCGCACTCGATTCCGTTCGGTTGGCGATATCAACAGATGCGCCAGCATCCGCGAGCATGAACGAGATCGCACGGCCCGCGCCGCCCGCACCGACGACCACTGCGGTCTCGCCGTCGAGAGAGACACCGTGGCGCTCGAAGGCACGTCGCGCGCCCGCCGCGTCCGTATTGTGGCCAGTCACCGTCTCGCCGGTAAAGTCGATCGTATTGACCGCGCCGATCCGGGACGCCATCTCGTCGACGTCGACGTGGTCCAGTACGTCCTGTTTGAACGGGATCGTGACGTTCAGTCCGGAGATACCGAGCGCCTCCGCGCCATCGATCGCCCGACCGAGTTCTGCGGGCTCGGGCTCGAACGTAACGTATCGAGCGTCGATACCGAGCGCTTCGTAGCCCGCCTCGTGCATGGGCGGGGACAGCGAGTGACCGACCGGGTTGCCGAGAAGTCCGTACACGTCCATGGCCGTGAGAACCCATTCCCGGGCCATAAGCGGTTCGGAGCGGGGTCGGATACGTCCGGAGCCAGGCCCTCACAGGTAACGATGCGCTTTACTCCCCTCGACCGTTCGTACGTATCGTGATCGCGATCGTCGTCAGCAGGGCGGACTCCGCGTCCGAACAGATCTTCGAGCAGCTACTGGCAGCACGGGACTGGGACAGACGCGTCGACGAAGGCCGCGAGGACGCCGCTGGCGGCGGCGATGTCTTCCGAATCGATGGCTTCGAGCTTCGCACCTTCGACGACTGGCATCTCGAACTCGACGATGCCGCCGAGCCGTTTGAGGATCCGGACCTCCTCGTCTTTGCGTCCCGGCATTCTGGGGAAACAGGACCTCTGCTGACGGCTCATTTCACCGGGAACTTCGGCCCGGCCGAGTTCGGTGGTCAGGATCGCTCGCTTGCCCCCACCTGTCCGAACGCCCTCTCGACAATCCTCTCGGCGTTCGACGAACACGCTCCAGCCGACTACGACACCGGGATCGAGTGTACCCACCACGGTCCGACCGAGATCGACATCCCCTCCATGTTCGTCGAACTGGGAAGCGGCGAAGCGGAGTGGGCAGATTCCACAGCCGCGGCCGCCGTTGCGCGCTCGATCCTCGACCTCCGGGGCGTGGAGCCACATGCGAAGCGTCTGGAGGGTGATATCGGGGCACCGAACAGCGAACCGCCACGGCGACACCTCGTCGGGATCGGAGGCGGTCATTACGCGCCGCGATTCGAACGGCTTATCCGTGAAACCGACTGGCACGTCGGCCACATCGCTGCCGACTGGACGCTCGATGAGCTCGGGTCCCCGGAGCGACACCGCGATGTCCTCGACGAAGCGTTCAGGCAAAGCGAGGGCGAGCTCGCGCTCGTCGCGGATACTGACCGCGATCTCGACGATGTCAGGCGGGAGCTCTCGGAATCGGGCTACCGGATCGTGAGCGAGACGTGGCTCCGGGAAGTCGACGACGTTCCACTCGCGCTTGCAGACGATCTCGAATCGGCGCTTTCCCCGATCGATGGCGGATTACGATTCGGAACGGTGCCTGACAACTGGGACGACTACACCATTCACGAGCTCCCGACTGGCCTGCTCGACGAGGCACAGGGGATCGCGTCCGAAACGGTACGGAGTGCAGTCGAGCGGACGACGCTGGCTTTCGAGACCGTCGAGAACGGCAACCGAGTCCGTGGTCGGGTGGCCGTCTCGGAGCCGTCCAACTACGATGTGCTCATCGACGCGCTCGTCGACGTGCTCGCAGAGGAGTACGAGACCGTTCGCCGTGAGAACGGGCAAATTATCGCGGAAACGACGGCGTTCGATCCCTCACTCGCCCGCGAGGCTGGCGTCCCCGATGGGCCAGCGTTCGGAAAACTCTCGAACGGCGAGCCGGTCTCGGTCGACGGGCGAACGATACACCCTGACGATGTCGAGTCGACGCGGACAGTGACGTTCCCCGCCTGAACCACCGCCGCCGAAAACGGTTTTTCCCTGACGCCCCAAGGAGTTGATATGCCACCGACTCTGGAAGTCGAATGTACGAGCGATGAGTGCGAGATTGATATGCTGGAGTTACACTACACCTACGATATGCCCGATGACGTGGGAGTCGACGACTTCGTCTGTCCGTACTGTCAGCGTTCGTCCGTACTCGAGGAGATCGTCGTATGACGCTCCGGGAGATCGGGCGCTCAGTCAGTAATACGCTCCTTCGCGGCGTCGGACGTGTCTCCAGTAATGTACAGGAGAGCAAGGCGATCCCGGTTGACCTGCTCGAAAGCGACGACGCCATTCTGGCTGTGTTCGATGCACCCGGAACTGCCCGGGACGACGTTCAGGTGCGGTTCAGCGAAGGAAGCCTCCATGTCCGTATCGACCGGTTCCGTGAGGGGCACGACGGGTTCGAGACAGTGTTTCCCGGCCGCGGACTCGCGCTCACGGGCGAAGTAGAGCTTCCGTCCGACGCCGAGGTAGACCCGAATGCAGCAACCGCAACGATCAGCGGGAACGGCACCCTGGAGATCCACGTCCCGAAAGCCGACGCAACTGACGACACACAGGACGACGATATCGACGTCGAAGCGTAGTACCGGTCACGGCGATGGCCGGAGATTCAAGGCCGTCCCACCCCAAGAGAGGGTATGCGAAGTTTCCGGATCGGTACCGCATTCGGTATCCCGATCAAGCTCGATCTCACCTTTTTGCTAGTACTACCGCTGTTCGCGTATCTGATCGGGTCTCAGATCACGGCTACCACGGAGTTGCTCAACGATGCAATCGCGGCGGGGATCGAAGTCGACGCGATCACCACCGGGCTGACACCGTGGATCCTGGGATTTACTGCAGCGGTCGGGCTGTTTGTCGGCATTCTGTTGCACGAACTCGGCCACTCTTTTGTCGCGATGCGATACGGCTACCCCATTGACTCGATCACCCTCTGGATTTTCGGCGGCATCGCCGCGCTCTCGGAGATGCCCGAAGACTGGCGACAGGAGTTCAATATCGCTATCGCGGGGCCGATCGTCAGCGTACTCGTCGGCCTCGTCTGCTACGGTCTGTTCGTCGGTGTCCTGCTCGTCGACCCGTTCGAATCCACACCTGTCGTGTCCTTCGGAACGCTGTTCGTACTCGGCTATCTCGCCGTCCTGAATGTCGTCCTCGCCGTCTTCAACATGATACCGGCGTTCCCGATGGACGGAGGACGGATTCTCCGGGCGTTTCTCGCCAGAAACCGACCGTACGCCCGCGCCACCGAGACGGCCGCCGAGGTCGGGAAGTTCTTCGCCGTGCTGCTGGGGCTGTTCGGTCTGTTTTCGTTCAACATCATCATGATTGGTGTCGCCTTCTTCGTCTACATCGCGGCGTCGACGGAGGCGAGGCAAGTGCTGACGAAGGCCGCACTCGAAGGCGTGACCGTCGCGGACGTGATGACGCCCGCAGAACGACTCCACACCGTCCCGCCGGAGATGGCGGTCTCCGAACTACTTCAGAAGATGTTCACACAACGTCATACCGGATACCCAGTAATGTCCAATGGGCGGCCTGTCGGTGTCGTCACGCTCGACGACGCCAGAGAGGTCCAGCCCGTCGAACGGGACGCATACACCGTCGATGACATCATGACACGTGACCTCCGAACGATTTCGCCCGATGCCGACGCCATGGAAGCGATCACGACCATCCAGCAGGAAGATATCGGCCGACTCCTTGTCGTCGACGAGTTCGGAACCGTTGTGGGGCTGGTCTCGCGCACCGACCTGATGACTGCGCTGGATGTCATTCGGTCGTCCGGTGTGGAGTCACTCGGGGACCAGACCGAGCCGGTCCGATAACCCCGGTCACGACCGTTTGACCACGTCTCTGATGACGCTCTGGACAAGCCGCTCGTCCGCTAGCTCGATGACCTGTGCGGAGATCTCGACCGGGATCCGCTCGCCGTCCGCCCGCTCGATGTATATCTGTGAGCCGTCGACGTGACGGTTGACCAGTCCCGACCCGCTATTCAGACGCTCACGGAAGAGCGATTCGTACAGCTCTCTGTCCTCTTCTGGATGGATCTTGCTATGATGCTCTCCGGACAGCTCGTCGGTAGAGTAGCCGATCATGCTCTCTGCAGCCTGATTCGCCTCCACGATCTCACCTGTCTCCGCATCAGTTACCAGGATCGCGGTCGGAGCTGTATCGACGAGTGCATGATATCGCTTTCGAGACCGCTCCAGCGACTTCTCGCGCTCTTTCCGCTCCGTGATATCACGGAAGTAGACCGAGAGCCCGTCGATATCCGGGTAGATCCTCGCTTCGATCCACGCGTCGAGTATGTCGTAGTGCTCCTCAACGGTGAACGCCTCCTTTTCCGCGAGGACGTCCGTCGCCGCGTCGTAGAACTCGGTCTCTTCGATCCCTGGGAACACGTCCGCAATGGACTGACCGAGCAGCTCCTTGCGGTCCCTGTCGAGCAACTCGCTGGCATGGCTGTTCATATACGTTAGCCGCCACTCCGTATCCAGCGCGACGAAGCCGTCATCGATCCGTTCATAGACGCGTCGAATCCGCCGGTTACGCGCTCGCTTTGCCGCTTCGGTCCGGCGCTGCTCGACGACGTTTCGGATCCGGTGAGCCAACAGATCGTAGTGTTCGCTCCCGGCTTCCTTCCTGATGTAATCGGTGACGCCCGCCGTAATCGCCCGACTGGCAACCGTCTCGTCACCCTTCCCAGTCATCAGGATGAACGGGAGCTCCGGCGAATCCTCCCGAACGGCCTGCAAGAACTCGATTCCGTCGCGTTCCGGCATCTGATAATCACTGACGATACAGTCGATATCGTTTTCAGCTAACAGCCGCTCGCCCGCGTCAGCGCTCGTTGCAGTCGTGACCGCGAGATCGTCGAACTCGTCTTCGAGAAACATCTCCGCCAACTCGCCAAACCGGGGATTGTCATCGACGATGAGAACCTCGATAGAGGAGCGGGATCCAGTAGCCATTATCCCGTGTCGTTGGGCCGCCAGTATAATCGTTGCGGCGCGGGCGGTGCTTTTCTGGTCACAGCACTGGTACGGGGGGTTCAGATGCGAGATTGAACCTGACTGCGAGACTCACTCCGTTCGACTCGCGTGGTTCAATCTCGCACGTCACACCGTCCGCTCCTCACGTCCGTTTTCGGTGGTGGCAAGCCACCACTACGTCTCGTTCGCTCTCTCACGAGACCGTCGCAGGAAGGTCCAGGTGCGAGAATTGAACCCCGGTCGTTCCGCTCCACTCCCTGCTTCAATTCTCTTGGACGGACTTTACGCTGGTCACGTCCGTTCCCAGCGAAAAGGTCCAGGTGCGAGAATTGAACCCGCGTCTCAGCCTCCACAAGGCTGAAGGATAGTCCACTACCCCAACCCGGACACGTACCTCGAAATAGTCTATGCTCCGTTAAAATAGGTTACGCCTCGGGGGCGCTACGCGAGGTGTTCACACGCCTCTGTGGGAGATCGGGAGTCTTTTGCCCCACAGCGGCGTAGAAGAATCCAACTGTGGCGATCACGGACAAGATCTACGTCAAGAACCACCGGCAGCTCAGCTCCCAGCTCGACACAAACATTCCGAAGGGGGCGTTCAAGGGGGCGACGCTCGATATCCTCTTTCAGGGCGGTGGGCTCGAACAACTCGACGACGCGACGCGGGATCGCGTGCTCGAGTTCGCCGAGGACTTTCTGGACTGTGACTGCGATAACAACCCCTACTGTGGCTGTCCCGAGCGGAAGTTCATCCGCTACCTGCTCGAACTCCGGGCGGAGGGCCTCGGGCCGGACGCCATCGTGGACGTGATGAGCGACGACTACATGCTGTATGCCTATCCGGGCGATATCCTCTCCTTTCTCGACCAGGGCGTCCGGACGCTCGAAGCGACCGAGGAGCTGGCGAAGGTCGATGGCAACCGTGAGGCACAGGAGGCCGCCCGGACGGCAAAACGGGAACTGTCGCGCTAACCAAGTCGGACCGTTTCGTCGGACTCACCGCTCTCGTCATCGAGGTCTTCGAGATAGATCACGTCCTCCGCTTCATCCTCGTCGACCTGCTCGCGGAGATGTGCAACGTAGCCTTTGTACTCGTCCAGCTGTTCGCGGAGGTGCTCGGCTTCGAGCTCCAGACGCTCGTGTTCCCGAATGAAACTCTTCGGGACAGTGACGCTCGGTGGGAACTCGCCGTCCTCGGCGGTTGGCCCCAGTTCGTTCTCGGGGACGACCTGTACCTGTCCGTCGTGGGCGACAAGCTGGTCGACGTAATCCCGGAAGACGGCCGAGAGCGAAATATCGCGCTCCTCGGCGATCTCCCGGAGCGTCTCGAAGGCGTCCTCGTTCACCCGAAACGAGATCGTCTTGTTTTTGTTCCCCATGTTACCGGTCTGTTCCCGGTCGACACACTTAATCATTCGTGCCTGCGGACCAGCAGCCGAATACGGTTCGCGCTCCGGGAGTCGGGAGGGGGCTGTCGAGGTATACGCTTTTTTATATTGCCGATCTCTGGTAGCCGATATGAGCTCCGAGGGAAAAGATCAGAGACAATCACCGACCGATTACGATATCAACGACGTCCTGCGGCAACTGGACGAGTTGGAGGGAACGGTAGATACCTCGAAAGAGCGACAGGAAGTCCGTCGAACGCGGCGGATGCTCGAATCAGTGCCCGGCAGTGACCGCATCAGAAAATACACGTCGAGAGATATCGCAGAGGGGTTTGTCGGCGGAATTATCTTTGCGCTCCCACTTCTCGTCGAGGACGGCGTCTTCGAGATCGCCGAGTGGTTCGTCGAGTTCACCGTGGCCTCTATCCCGATCTTCTTTGTCATCAACGTGCTGTTCATCGTGGGACTGGTGAGCGGTCTGCTCTATTTCACCGATATCCGCAACGTGCAGGTCCGCTTGCTGTTTGGATTCCTGCCAAAACGACTGACTGCCGTGCTGTTGATTTCCCTCTGTGTCGCCGCCGGGACGATGCTCATGTGGGGGCGGCTCACTGCCGAGGGACCGTCGAATTTCGAGATGCTGGCACGGATCACCGTTATCTGGGCAGCCGCAGCGCTGGGGGCGTCGCTGGGTGACATTCTGCCCGGCGAAAGCAGCGGGACGGATATCGCCGATCGCGTCGCCGAGATCGGGGACCGGGAATCCGGTAGTCCGGAGTAAACGTCGTGTTACTCGGTCTCGGGGGCTTCGCTTCCGGAGCCGAGTTCGTAGTCGGACAGACTATCTTTGAACTGCTCGTACACCGTTTCGGCACTAACACGCGTCTCGCCGACAACCGCGCCAACGAGGCCGCCGATTGCGCCGCCGGTACTCGCGGCGTTCTTGCTGACGATCCCACCGACTGCTGCGCCGACCGCCGCACCGATCGCCGCGTACTTCGCCCGATTGAAGATCAGGTTGAGTCGTTGTTTCATACATATACATCAGCCAGATAACGTATAAAACCAGTCCTTCGTGCAGTTCTCTCAGTACCGGTAGACCGCGTTGACGATCCCTGCAGTCTGGCCGATATTGACCAGTGTCAGGCCGAATACGGACAGCCAGACGCCACCACCAACCAGCGCTCCGGCGGCGTATACGGCTGCCCCGGCCAGACTCAGTCCTCCACCGATCACGTAGACACGCGGGCCGACTTGGACCTGTCGCCCCGTCCTCACCAGCGCGATACCGGGAACGATCATCCAGCCGATCAGGCTCGCGGTGAACAACAGGACAGCGAGGCTGTCGACAACGAACCCGACGATACCCGCCAGCGTGATGGCGAACCCGACCAGCAGGACGCGTCGCCAGAGCAATAGTACGCCCTCCGCCATCTCGCCCCACGAGAGGAGCGTGAACCCGGCGATGATCGTCGCCATCACGAGGTGGGCGATCAGCAGTGCGTGTTCGCTCGCCAGATCCAGATGGACCGCAGTGACGAACGTCCAGGCGAGCGGCACGAGCAGGGCGGGTCCGTTCTCGCGAGCGCGTCGGAGCATATCCTGAAACACATTTCCGAGCTATCTTGATCCTGTTGCCGGGTTCACGCCGAGGTGGCATTGGCCCCGGCGGAGCCACGTGTCGCGGCCCACGTCACGACCGTCCCGATCAGCAATGCAATAGCGAGACCGAGGGTCAGATACATCGCGGCCTGAATATCCACGAGTTCAGCGACGACGCCGACGCCGAGTGGAGCAAGCGCAATTCCCGTGTACGTCCCGCCGGTCGTCATCGCGCTGATCGGACCGCTGTACTCGGGGCTGGCTTCGACGGCGAACGACAGCAGCGTCGGAAACAGCCCGGAGATCAGAAACCCAGCGAGGAAAACCAACATGAAGAGGGCCCATCCACCGATGCCGCTGAACGTGACCAGCAGTACGGGGATCGATGCCAGCGTGAACCCGAAACTCAGGTAGAGATAGTTCACCCGCTCGATGATCCACGTGTTCAGTACGCGACCGGGGATGTACGCCAGCAGGAACGTCGATAGTAGCAGGTTAGCGAGGTCCCGCGGAACGATCGTGCTCGCGTAGTAGGGCAGCCACGTAAAGAAGATACCCTCTATCCCGCCGAGAAGTGCCATACAGATTATCGCTCCGAGCACCGCTGGACGTCGCACCAGCGTCCGTAGCGCGTCCAGTGAGAGCGACTGTTCGTTGTCAGTGCTGGCCGGGAGCTCGGTTCGCCAGATGAGCAGCCCGATCGGGACGAAAAACAGGCCGAGTATCGCGTAAGTGACGCGCCAGTCCGTCACCGAGAGAACGGCGTTCACAAGCACCGGACCTGTCACCGCACCGAGCGCCCATGCCAGCGAGTACAGCGCGAAGATCCGCCCCCGACGACTCGGATAGAGATGCGAGAGGATCGGCCGGTCGACGCCGCGGAACGCACCGACCGCCGCACCCTGTCCGACCATCACCGCAAGAAATAGCCAGTAGACTGGAGCGGCGCTCATCACGAGCAACGAAACGGTCGTCGCTGCGACACCGATCAGGAGTGTCCGCTTGAGATCGATCCGTCCCGAGACGAACCCGATCGCAAGCACCGCGACGACGAACCCGACCGTCCCGGCGGGCGCAACCAGTCCAAGGAGCGCTTCCGAGACACCGAACGACGACTGAAAGCTCTCCAGAAGCGCCCCCCGTATCTGCGTCGCGACGGCATCGCCCATCACGAACAGGAAGATCGCGACGAGCCAGACGCGACGCGAGTCCATGGCTAGCCAGTCGCGCGGCGGCGACCGAATGGGTTTCGGTCTGTTCGATCCGTTGTTATCTCAGAGCGCCAACCGGCGTGGCCCGGGGAGACGGCGTGGTGCCGTCCGATCAACACCACTCCTCGTACTGGTGGACGCGTGCCGGATTGAGCGGCTGAGCCTCCCGATCGGTACCGTCGTACGCCTCGTGGTGGGCCGCGTGGGAGATGTCGAGGTCCCCCTCCGGATCGTACTCGCGAGGGATGATGGAGCGGGCACGCTTTGCGTTCCACGAACTGACTTTCTCCAGCACTGGCTCCTGTTCGAGGGCTGCGAGTTCGAGCGTGTCTGCAGCCGTCTCGACCGCGCGCTCGCCTCGCTGGGTTCGAGCGAGTAGCGTGGTCTTCCCGTCGCTACTGCCAACGCTCCCGGCGGAGATATCGGCTGTCCCGCCGACGAAGTCCGCACACTCGTCACAGCCCTTCAGCCCAGCGTGGCCGAACGCATCGACGTCCCGGTCGAACAGGACCGCGCCGTCGGCGTCGTAGCCAAAGAGCGTTCCGCCGTCGACATCGAGTTTTGCGACCGTTTCGGGATCGACGCCGAGTTCGGCGATCGCATCGCGGAGCCGTCGCGACTCGAACGCGCGGGTACACATCAGCGAGATCGTCAGGACGACTTCGTCGAGTTCGCCCTCGTAGCCGTACTCCGAGAGCGCGGTGACGCCCTCGATCACACAGGGCGTCCCCACGACAGCAACAGCAGGATCGTCCAGCTCCGAGGCCTCGATCAACTCGGTGATCCGACCGGCCTGCATGGTCTGGTTGTAGAAGCTGCCAGCGCTCTCGACCAGTTCGTCGCGGGTCGTCGCCAGCGTGGCCGTACCGTGGAGCGGCTCGTTGCTCTTGGTGGCGACTACAGCGCCGTCGATCTCGCCCGCGTCGATGAGTTCGGCCAGCAGCGTCGTAACGACGCCACCGTCCTGTCCGGCTGCAGCCACCGGTTCGTCTGCGGCGCGGGCGCTGTAGGTCGCCCCGACGCCTTCCGGAACCGCCGACTCGACGTCCTCGATCAGGCGCTCGTAGCGCAGGCCACTGCGCGGGCAGTAGTCCCAGCAGCGCGAGCAGCCGGTGCACATTTTGACGAGGGTCGGCCGCTCCATCTCGCTGTCGATGCCGATGGAATCGGCGGGGCAAGCGGCGACACAGGTCCCACACTGGGTACAGCGGTCGGATTCGATGACCGCCTCGTCGAGATCGCGGAACCACGTCTTGCCGGGTGGGGCCGCCGATTCGGCCGCCTGCTCCCGCGGGTCGCCGCCCTTGCTCGGCACGGATCGGTTGCTCGCTGTACTGCTTGGAATACCAGGGTCGCGCTCGGACATATCAGTTCACCTCACTCGCTGCTCGGTCACCGTCCTGTACGACCGCGTCCGCACGGGCTTCCCCGCGGATCAGCTGCCGCAGATCGGCGTCTGGCACGCGCTCGGTCCACCCGGAGAACGCTTCTGTACCGCCGTCGGCCGCGTACGCCGACACGAGCCGTGTGATCCCGTCGGGTACGTCATCGAGCACGACCGACCCGGCGATCCAGTCGGCGAACGTACCCCGGCCGAGATCCCCACCGAGGCCGACGTCAGCGGCGTCTTTCGTCCCCTCCGGCGTTCGTTTGGCCTCGCCGCGCATGGCGACGTCCCCGATCTGGGGCTGGGCACACGAGGCCGAGCAGCCGGACATGTGGACCCGGACGGCGTCGGGAAGGTCGGACTCGTCGACGCGGTCGGTCTCCGCGAGCCAGGAATCGAGCATGCGCGCCCACTCGATCCCCCGTGATTTGGTTTCGACGACGCCGTACTTGCAGAACTCCGCCCCGGTGCAGGTGACGATCCCGCGGGTAAACGGCCCCGGATCGGGACTGTACCGCTCCAGAAGTGGCTCGGCGAGCAGGTCGTCGAGCGCGTTCTCGCGGACTCCTGCAATGACAACGTTCTGGTTCGCGGTCAGCCTGAGCTCGCCGCTCCCGTACCGCTCGGCGAGGTCGGCCAGTTCGACCAGTTCCTCGCCCCGCATGCGGCCGGTCGGGAGGTTGAGGCCCACGTAGTAGCCGTCCTCGGTCTCGTGGACGCCGACGTGGTCGCCCCGGTAGCTCGTGGTGAGGTCCTTCCCGGCGTCCTCAAAGTCGAAGTCGACGTACCGCTCTAGCTCCTCGCGGAACCCATCGATTCCGTACTCCTCGACGATGAACTTCAGGCGATTGACCGCCGTGTCGATGTAGCTCCCATGCTCGATGAACAGGTCGGCGACGGCGAGCGTCAGCGGCTCGACCTGCTCCGGTTCGACGAAGATGTCGAGATCAGTGGCTGCTCGCGGCCCGTCCGAGAGGCCGCCGCCGAGTTTCACGTGGAAGCCGTCCCGGCCGTCTTTGATAGCAGGCGTAAAGCCGAGGTCCTGGATCTCGCTCCGGCCGCAGTTCTCGTGACAGCCGCTCAGACTCACCTTGAGCTTGCGCGGCAGGTTCGCATAGCGCTGGTTCCCCTCGAACGCATCGGCGATGTCCTCACCGAGGGACCGGACGTCGGTGACCTCTTCGCCCAGCCCGGAGGCGGGACAGGCGACGACGTTCCGGAGCGTGTTGCCGCTCGCCTGGATCGTCGTCAGGCCGACCTCCTCGTAGCGGTCCCAGATCTCGGGCATGTCCTCGACGCGGACCCAGTGGGCCTGCAGGCCCTGTCTGGTCGTCACGTCGAGGAAGCCGTCGCCGAACTCGGGGTTCTGCTCTGTACCGCCGTACTCGCCGGGTGCGCGAGCGAACTCGTCGACGATCTCGCCGTAGGTGCGGGCCTGCTCGGCAGTCAGGACGCCGTTTGGCACCTTCGTCCGGAGCATGAAGTAGCCGTCCTGTTTCTGGGTGTACAGCCCGATCAGGTGGAGGCGGCCGAAAATGTCCTCGCCGAGCTCGTGAGGAAGCGCCTCGAACCCGTCGGCGGCGACCGCCCGGACGCGCTCGTAGAGCCGTTCGGGGTCCCAGTCGGGCGACTCTGCCCGAACCCAGTCCGTAAGACTGCCCTCGTAGAAGCTGACGTCCTCGTAACCGAGTTCCGTCAGGACCGCGAACGTGTGGCTGAGCCGCCGGGCGGTGTTACAGTAGAGGACAATCGCCGTCTCCGGAGAGAGACCCTGCTCGTCGAGGATCGACTCGATCTCGTCTGTCGGCCGGAGCCGACCATCGTCGTCGACGAAGCGCTCCCAGCTCAGCTGGGTGGCGGTCGGCACGTGGGAGTGGTCGTACTCCGCGGCAGTCCGTGTGTCGACGACCTGTGTCGTCTCGGCATCGACCGCCGCCTCCACGTCATCGCGATCGGCGAGGAGCTGTGCGTCCGGTTCGTCGGCGTCGTACTCGGCCGGCTCGGGGTCAACCGGATCGGCCGTGACGCCGAGTCGATCGCGCAGCGCGTCGAAGCCCCCATCGACCAGATACAGGTTCCCGCCGTGACCGTAGACAGCCGCGGTCAGCAGGAATCGGGCGGCGTAGACCCCGTCACCGCCGTCGTAGGCGACCAGCGTCTCGCCGTTCGAGATTCCGACGTCGCCAAGCAGCGTCTCGAACGCCTCCCGGCCGGGTAACATCCCCGTCGCGACGCTTGAGGGATCCCGGACGCTATCGAACGGGACGTTTACTGCCGCAGGGACGTGGCCGACATCCCGGTACTCTCGCCGTTCGCGAACGTCGACGAGCGTCACGTCGCTGTGTTTCTCGACCCACGACGGATCGACAAACACCGGGCTGTCGAGCGTCATTGCTGTCCCTCCTCATAGCGGTCCGTTGACCACCGTGTCCATACGCCGGATAGTAGCTCGGTCATGGCTTGTCATCCGTTTCGTTCTCCTCTGTATAATGCAGCTACTGTAACGGGAAACCCTTCCCCTGCTCCGGGAAAGGCGCACGAATCCGATCTACTTCCGACGACTGTTTATCCCGACAAATGAACTCTTTTTATTACTGTCTCTGGGCGAGAATCAGCAGACACGAACGGGAACGATCTAACTACCCAGCGTTAGGGTTATCGTCGTAGTAGCCGGCAACAATTTCTGGAAAACGAGGAACAGGAGTCCTGCGGGAGCTACACCCGCCGAGTCAGCGACTCCGTGAACTTCCGTTTCGTCGTCCTGACGCGGTCGAACAGCAGCGTTCCCTCCGCGAGTGCCGGATACTCGACCGGCAGGGACTCGTAGAGGTATGCACAGAGGCTGTGGCCGTCGCCGCGCCAGTGTGACGCGCTAACTCCGGAACGGACCTGTCCCTGTCGCCGTTCTAGTACGGACTCACACTCGTCTTCCAGCGCGTCCAGTTCCCGCCAGTGGTGTTCGAGTTCCTCGTAGGACTGCCCGAGGCGTCTGTCCTCGTCGATATCCTCGACCCGGCGGTCGATGTTTGCCAGCGCGTCGTGTGTCCGCTGGATGGAATCGGATTCCGCTTCGAGGGTCCGCAGAAACCGTTCCCGACTCGTTTTTGTCTCGGTACCTTTCCGCACGAGGGCCTGTTTGATCTGGGGGGTGAACTCGGATGTCGTATCGAGCGCTGTGGTAACCTCCTCGCCGAGTTCGATCGCCATGTTTTCCCGCAGGGGTTCGCCGTAATCCGCTTCGTAGTGAGGGACGTCCATTACGGTATTTTCGTACAGTTCGTAGACGTCGTGCAGCTGCGTCGATGCTGGCCCGGTGTTGGTCCGGCTCATCGTCGCACCGCCGTTGCTCACCATCTGTGGTTGCATCGTCGACGGCTGTAGTTCGCTGATCTCGTTCACGAAGCGTCCGAACGCTTGCTTTTCGGCCCGAACCCGCTCCGTTTCTTCTGAACACTCTCTGCGAGCGCTCGCGAGATAGGTGAACGCGACGAGCGCGATCGTCGCAACTGCCGCGATCGCGACCAGAAATAGGTCCGAAGAAAGAATCTCACCGACGGTACACTCGATGCCTGAACAGCCCTGCTGTAACTGTGGCTCCCCGATCCGGTAGTGGCCCGCATTCGCTGTCTGTGGAGAAGCCATGCCATTTTCTACCATGCAGGCAGGAACTATAATCGTTGTGTCTGTGGGTTGCAGAACTTGGTTGCTTTCGTGGCAGTGTAACTAGATACGGCGAGCTGTTCTAGTTATCTTCGGGTTCCTCGACGAGTCTGATCCGGCCGTCACCCAAGATGGTTACGGCATACCCTTCGTACTGGAACGATATCCGAAGTGAGCAATCGGTGCCTGTACAGAGTGATCCGAGTACTTCCGGATCAACCGTATTATAAAGCGGTTCGAGTGTGGTCTGGTCGACATCACGTAGCGAGGCAACGGCCTCGATCAGTACAGTTGGCGTCCGCTCTGGCGTGTCGTGGTCGACGACAAACGAGTTATCGTTTCGTTCGATGCGTAGCTGTCGTTCGTGCTGTTGTCCGGCCATCATTGGAATCCCTCTGTCCCCCCACACCCCCGTGTGACGGAACGGCTGTAGTCCGACTTCCACGATCCAATAATAAAAAGATGCCCAAACTGTGGTACTGTTGCAACCAGGTTGTATAATCCGATTGGAGTCCTTCTGGACGGCGGTTATGCGATCCGTAGTCGAAGTTTATGTCTGTTCGTCATCATTCATCTTCGCTGTCGTCTCCGAGCATATTCGAGAGTCCCGGGACCGAGGTATCGTTCCCCCCAAGCGCTGAGTCGACGAGCATCTGTCCGCCGATGGTCGCTGGACTGATCACGGTATCGGCACCCGCGTGGCGAAGCTTGGCGACGTTATCACGGTCGGTCGCTGCGGCGACAATCCGGATATCTGGTTGAAGCTGTCGGGCCGTCAAGATCGCCAGTGCGTCCTGTGCGTCGTCATTGGTCGCGACGACCAGCGCCCGCGCCTTCCCGATTTTCGCTCTGTGCATCGGCCCCTCGTCGCTCGGGTTCCCGGCAAACGCCTTGATCCCGCGTTCCGAGAGCGTCGACACGCGGTCTCTGTTGGTCGTGATTACGACGAAATCCGTCTCGCTGTCCTGCAACCCTCCGATGATGGGATCAGTGAGATCGCCATCGCCGAGGATGAGGACGTGGTCTTCGAGGAGTTCTAGCTGTGAATCGCTCATTTTTCCGAGTGCCTGACTGAGTCTGGCTTCGATGGCGGGCCCCAAAAGTGACCCGAGTGCGACCGCAAAACTTGCCGTGCCGAACACGACGACCGACATCGCGAAGAGTCGTCCTTCGGGGCCAACTGGATGTGCGTCACCGTACCCGACCGTCGTTGCCGTGACGATAGTATAGTAGAAAGCGTCGAGTATCGTACTGACGTCCTGGAAGTCGTCACGGAGAATATATGTTCCGACCGTTCCGTACGCTTGCGTGCCAATGAGTGCGATCGCCGCGGCGAGCTGGGTCGTCGAGAGAGCGAGCTCACGCTCGAACTGTTGTCGGTGGAGAGCGACCGTGGGCATCGAGAGCAGCGAGAGAAAGACGAGTGGGAGCGAGACTGGACTCGACTGGACCAGCCCCTGCAGGGCAGTGAACGGCAACAGGACGATGACCGCGTACCAGGCGACCCGAAGCCCGCGCTTGAGGCCGTACGCCGCGCCGAGCATGAGGAAGCCGGTGAGCGTGCCGGTAAAGCCAGCGGTTCGCTGGATCGCGTTCGGAATGTACGGCTCCAGCGGGATGATTGCCTCGAACCGGACGTTCCCGATGTGCAAGATGCCGGTCAGGACCGACAGTACCGCGACGAGCGTCGTCAACCCGACCGCCGCGCGGGCGGCGAGCAGTTTCCGACTCCAGGCCATACGTGATGCGTAACGCGGGTATCGTATAAACCGGCGTCGGAATGCGAGGCGCAAGCTACTTGCTCGCGGGGCGGTGACCGCCTCGTATGGAGTGGAAACTGTTCGCTGATCTCGCCGAACACGCGGGCGGCAAGCACGTCGAGGTCGATGTCGGGTCGGGGGCCACTGTTGGCGACGCGCTGGACGCCCTCCTCGCCGAGCACGAGGCGCTGGAGTCGCGGGTACTGACCGACGAGGGAGAGCTCAGAGAGCACATCAACGTCCTGCGGAACGGTTCGGACGTGGGCGCAAACGGTAACGGTCTCGATACGACGCTCGACGACGGCGACGAGCTGGCGCTGTTTCCGCCGGTCAGCGGCGGGTAGCTAGAACTTGGGGTCGCGTCCTTCGAGAAACGCCGCGACGCCTTCCTCGTGTTCCGGCGTATCACGGGCCATTGTCTGCACCGTATTCTCGTGGTCGAGCGCCTCTCGCCAGTGCTTGCTCGCGTTTTCGTGGAGCGCGCGTTTGGTCAGCCCGACGGTTTCGGTGGGTCGCTTCCGGAGGGTCTCCAGTAGCTCCTCGACACGGCCGTCGAGGCCGTCGTCGGGAACGGCATCGTTGAGCAGATCGAGTTCGGCCGCTTCGGCCGCCGAAATAAACTCGCCAGTCATTGTTAGTCGCTTCGCAGTTCGGAGTCCGACCAGCTGCGGCAACAGGAAGGTTCCGCCGGTGTCGGGAATCAGGCCGACACGCACGAACGCACAGCTGAGTTTCGCGGATTCGGCAGCGTATGCGAAATCACTGACTGCAGCGAGTGCGAGCCCCGCACCCACCGCGTCGCCATTTACCTTTGCGACGACGGGGACGCGCGAGGTGAGTGCGGACTCGACCACGCGCCCGAACGTCTCGGCGATCCCGTCGAACGTCTCGACGGCGTTTGGCTCGGTATCGACCATCGTCTCGATATCACCGCCTGCACAGAACGCCTCACCCTCGCCGGTTATGACTACCGCGTCGTGTGTATCCGGCTCGACGTCCTCGATCGTCTCGGCCAGTTCCGTCGCCGTCTCCATCGTCAGGGCGTTCATCACGCCGGGCCGGTCGAACGTGACGGTGCGGACTCCGTCGTCGTCGCTGATCTCCATGCGTCGAACCGACAGGATAGACCATCAAGAAAGTACGGCTCCCGGCGACTACCGAAGACTATGTTCCCCTCAGTTCCGCGTCGAGAGGTCGGCTTCCAGCACGAAATCCGGATCCTCGCTCACCCCACTCCCGATGTGGACAGCATCGGTGACGTGTCTGGGCGTCTCGGGGAGCAGGACGCGAGTCTGATCGGCACCGACACTCGCGGCGTCACGCTGGATCGCCGCAAAGAGCCCGCGGGCAGCGGGGACGTCGGCCCACGCGGCGACCCCGTACTCGGCCCACGTCAGCTCCTCGCCGTCCTCGTTCTCCCGGTCGTAGTGTCGGAGTCGGAAGGTAAACGCCTCGGTTCCGTCGTTCTGGATCGCAAGGACTCGCTCGGCGTCCCTCGCGAGTCGTTCCCGGGTCAGTGTGGCCAGCGCCCACGGTTCGTCGACGTCGAGGGCGAGTCCCCCGAGGGCGGCATTCGCGTCACTCCGGGTCCAGTAGGTCCACGCCGCGTCGGGCGACTCGACGACCCGGTGATCGGTCTCGGCGGTCGCGTCGGCGTCCGGCGTCGGCAGCGCCCACCGGAACTCCGTGCCGGGATCGTAGCCGACCGAACGACTGGTGCCGAGTCCGGCCATGTTCCAGGAAAAGACCATGTTCCGACAGACCGTCGCACCCCGCTCGGCTGCCCAGTCGAAGACGCGGTCGTTCATGCGTCGGCTCGCGCCGTGACCGCGGGCCGCAGGCGCGACGCGCATCCCCTGTGCCCACGCCTCGTACGGAGAGAGCATGACGCCCTGCAGCAGCCCGGCGACCTCGCCGTCAGCTTCGAGAACAAAGGTTCGCTGGTCAGGACCGTCGCTCTCGACCCACTGCTCGAAGACGCGAGGGATGTAGTCGCCCGTCGCCTGGTCGGGCCACGTGTCCGCGGTGAACCCGGCGACAGCCTCGTAGTCGGAGAGCCGCGCCTGACGGACGCTGAACTCGGGCATCGGTTTACTCCCAGGGTACCGATCGCTCGGTGATCTCACCCGCGAGCGGCCGCTGCATCGCCGTCTCGGGATCGTCGCTGTTCGCCAGGGCCCACATCAGTTTGACTTTTGCCGTTCCCGGCAGCATGTCTTCGCCCTCAATCACGCCGGCGTCGAGCAGGTCTCGACCGGTGTCGTAGACGCGATCACAGACCCGCCCGTCGAGACACTGGCTCGTCATGACGACCGGCGTCCCGGCGTCGACGATCTCGCCGATCCGTTCGATCAGGTCGGAGTGGACGTGTCCCAGCCCCGTCCCCTCGATCACGATCCCGTCTTTCTCGGCCGCAAGATCGAGGATCGCCGGATCGAAACCGGGCGTGAACTTCACCAGTGCGACCTCGGCGTTCAGGTCGGCCGCGATATCGAGATCCGTCTCATCCCGCTCGACGTAGTCGCGCCGCCACTCTATTTCGAGGTCGTCGTAGTCGATCTCGCCGAGGGGCTCCGCGCCGACTGTCTCGAAGGCGTCCCGGCGGGACGTATGATTCTTCCGAACCCGTGTCCCGCGGTGGAGGGCACAGCGGTCGTCGGACTCGTCGGCATGCATACAGACGAGCACTTCCGCGCAGTCGCTTTTCGCGGCTTCGACCGCCGAGACGGCGTTCATGACGTTGTCAGACGAGGGGCGGTCAGCCGAGCGCTGGCTGCCGGTAAAGACGATCGGTACCGGCGTATCGAGCATGAAAGACAGCGCGCTCGCGGAGAACTGCATCGTGTCGGTGCCGTGCATCACGACGACGCCGTCGGCCCCGGCCTCGATCTCCTCGTGGACGGCCTCGGCGAGATCGATCCAGACGTCGGGCGTCATGTTCTCGCTGAGGATGTTCGCCACGACGCGCCCGCGGTAGTTCGCGCGTCCAGCCAGATCCGGCACAGCGCGAAGGACGTCTTCGGCGTCGAACTGGGCCGTCACTGCGCCGGTCCGGTAGTCGACGGTCGAGGCGATCGTGCCGCCGGTCGAGATCAGCGAGATGGTCGGCAGTTCTTCGTCGAACTCGACGGTCGAACCCCCCTCGTCTCCGGGTTCTTCGATCTCGTGGACATTCGATTCGAGAACCTCGACAGTGGCCCCCTCGCGGTCGATACCGACGTTGTAGCCTCCCGCCAGTTTGACCACCAGATGTTCGGCGGTTGTCGAGGGGAGGAGGACGCCCTCGTAGTGCTGTCCATCGCGGTCGATCCGCACGTGATCGCCTGCGTTCATACGCCATGGTTCAGACCGGCGGGACTTGAACCCACCCTTTCGTCGGCTCGCAGCCGGAAGCGACCGGAGCGAGTTGCCCCCAACCCAAAAGCCCATTGGCGTCGCGGTCAACTCATAGGTATGAGCGAACGCACCGATCAGCTCTCCAGATCCCGCGACCCGGAGGTCGACGGCGGCGGTTTCGACGAGGGAATCCTCGACGATTCGCCGGAGACGCCCGAGGCAGAGCACTCCACCGATTCCACCGCGGAGTCACGGCTTGCGGAGTATTTCGCTCCGAAGCTGTTTCTGGTCGTCTTTGCCGTCCTCACCGTCCTGGGCCAGCTTGGCAGCATGTTCGTCCCCCTCGTCGGCGGGCCACTCGGCGTGTTTGTCGGCGCGTTCACGGTCGGCCTCGTGAGCGGGAAACGACGATACGGCGAATCCGCCGTCGCCGGTGGGCTGGTCGGCGCACTCGGCGTCCTCTTCGGAAACCTTACGCTCGCGACCGTGACTGGGTCGATGCTGACGCTGACCGGCATCGGTGCGGCGGCGGGTGTCCTCCTCGCTGTCCTCGGCGTCTACTTCGGGCGCGACCTGCGCGTCGGCCTGACACAGGACCTCTGATCACTCCACGAGCGTCCACCCGTCCTCGACGCGGCTGACGAGTCCTTCTTCGGCCATCTCGGCGAGGACTTGCTCGACCATTCCGGGCGGCGCGTCGACGGCGTCGCTGATCGCGTCGGTGCCCCGCGGTCGCTCGGCTAATTCGAGCAATACGTCGGCGTACAGGCGGCTGTTCTCGGTCGCCTCGAGTTCGTCAGTGAGCCGATCGAGCACGTCGGTAAGCCGGCCCTGCACCCAGCGCTGGGCCATCGACAGTTCGTTTTCGAGGCGTTCGAGTTCGCGCAGCTCGGCAGCCAGCGACTGGCTGTCGTCGCCGTCGCGGCTGGCGTGGATATCGAGCGAGAGATATCGCCACGTCGTCACGTCCAGCGCCCGATTGCGCGGGTACGCGCTTTTCGTACCGAACTCGTAGGGGGAGACGTTGACTTCGAGACGGAGATTGCGGGAGATATGAAAGTATTTGCGCCGCTGGCTGTCCGTGCGGCTCTCGATGATCCCTGCCTCCTCGAGCTTTCGCAGATGATCGATCACCGCTTTCGGACTGACGTCGAGATACTCGCTGATCTCGGTGACATAGCAGGGCTTGTGCGCGAGAAGCCGGAGGATCCGTCGGCGATTTTCGTTACCGAGGAGATCGAGCAGGGCTGCAGAGTCCATCTACCGTAAGTTGGCTGTCAGTGATCAAAAGCGTGTCTGCTTGGTAGCCGGTGCTCTCTACCGAGACTCACGGGTCGGCAGGCGGGACGTCACGGTCGGACTGCCCGGTCTCCGGCGGTTCATCGTTTTGCTGATCGTCGGAGCCCTGCTCGGTATCGTCGCCCGGACTATCGTTTCGCGCCGGGACGTCCTCTGGGGGGCCGACGTCTTCAGGGGCGGGGCCGCCGGGAGTTGCGCCTGCTGCCGCAGCAACCTCGGGCCCTCGGAGGTCGGCGACGCCCTGGGAGAGGTCATCGAAGGCTGCACCGGAATGGCCCGCTTGCGTCGCGCGCGCGGCGGAGTTGTTCACTTCGCGATCGATCGAGTGAATCTGACTCGCAACACGGCTCATCTTGATCTCCGTGCTGATATCGTCCTCCTCACGCTCTTCGAGCGATGCTTTCTGTTGTTCGAGTGCTGTCAGCCTGGCGTCGAGTCCCATCGCACGATCTTCGAGCACTGCTGCCCGATCATCGGCCCGGTCGTACTCGGCGTCAAACATCCCTTCACTCACCGCGCTTTCCGCACCCGCACTGCTCGATTGCATGAACGAACCGGTCTGCATGCCGAGACTCGCGTTCTCGGCACTTTCGGCTTCGTCCCCTTCGTCGAGTGCCACCGCTGTCGCCCCTGTGAGAGAGACGACGGCGATGATACCGAGAGCGGCAACCGCGGCGAGTACGAGGGCACGACGGGGTCTCATTGATCAGTCCTACCATCACTACTCGTAAAAAAGCGCACTTTTGTTCGTTCCGTTCATCGACCCCGAGAAACCGCCTGATACGGCATATGAGAGTTTAAAACGAGCAGAGATTGCGTAATACCGGGCGTGTATGATCCAAATGCGCATCCGCCAGAACACCAGGTGCCGCGCAAGCAGTGCTTTTGCCGGAAGGCTTATACCCAATCGCGGTTCTTGTTACCATATAGCATGTTCGAAGAGTTCTCCAGCGGCTACTACTTCGGTCGATTGTACGTCGAACCGTTCGACGGTGATCGGGCGGTCATGCAGCGAGAGCAACACGAACAGGTGAACGAGGAGCTGTACGCGACCGGTGATGGGGTAGAGCGTCTCGACGCACCGCTGGTGATGAAACTCGACCGACAGCACTTCTCGGTTCACGGCGATTCGGGGATTCCGCCGGATACGATCGCAGTCCCGGAATCGATCATCGACGGGGCAGGAATCGAGAATCCGCCGACGCTCAGCGAGGTGTTCCTCGCAAAGCGTGAGCATGCCCGGAAGCTGCTCGGGATGTTCGGTCAGCCGTCAGCACGGGCGGACGCCCTCGACGATGGTTCGACGAGCGGCCAGTGATTAACGCGGCGACCGATAGCGTTTTGCGACGATACGACGATCAGACACCCATGCGCGAAGCAGAGGAAACGACTCGCGAACGGATCGCCCGGACGCTCCGGGAACGCACCGAGACGCCGAGCGGACTGGCAGCCGAGTTCGACGTCTCGGTCGGGAGCGTGCTGACCCACGTTCAGCATCTCGCACGATCGCTGGATGGCAGCGACGAACAGCTCCTCGTCGCACCACCGACCTGTCGGGAGTGTGGTTTCGACGAGTTCGACGATCTCGCGAACGTTCCCTCGCGATGTCCCGACTGCAAACACGAGGGGATCGAAGAACCAGCCTTCCGGATCGACTAGAACTCGACGTTCGACGTCGACGTCCGATCGGCATCATCCCCGTCGATGCCTCCCTCTGAAACGAATTCGTAGTCGTCATCAGACAGATAGACCGCCCCGTTTTCCGTCGTCACGTCGAGCGCTTCCAGATACGCGCCCTCACAGGGACCATGGGTGCACAGACCGCTCTCGGATTCGAAGTACGCTCCGTGGTTCGCACAGATGATCTCGCCGTTCCGCATCGGTGCGCCCGACCCCTTGTCCAGGGCGATGTGGGTGAAATGTTGGCAGGAGTTCAGCCATCCAGCAACGCCGTCGTCCAGTTCTGTCAGAATCGCCTCGCGTTCCTCGCCCGACTCGACGTCACGGACAGTCACGAGCACGGTCGTATCGTCCGGGACGTCCTCGACTGTCGTGATCTGCGTCTCCGTACTCATCGTTCCCCAACAGTAGGTCCGTCGTGTATAACGTTCCGGTTCGGGCGATCTGTGCGACAGCTCACAGCAAACTATAGTTCTGGCATGTATGATAAAATTTTTATATTTAGTAACCGCGGCCAGATGAGGAGATCCTCCTTTTTCATGGATTATGGGTGCTCTACCTACATATATTCTCGTTTCTCCGTCTTTGTTGGTGTGTTCGGCCCTATCATAGATTGGACGACAAAACACAGATGTAGGCAGTAACACTCGGGTCGTGTCGAGGGTCGACTCATCTGTCTCTGTAGTGCGCAAATGTAAATATGCGGAACAATTCTAATTCATCTAATTTCACAATATCTTTTATCGGGGGCTGTAGAAACGTCAGTCAAACGCATTGGGGGTACAGGCCACGCGTCCAGAGACAGTCGAGTTTCGAGCGGATCGAGTACCGATGTTCCCAGCCCAAAAATAACTGTACAATGTGTAGAATGTGTGCAAATTCTACTATATCAACTGCTATACTGTACAAATAATAGACTGCAAGAATATCAACGAGAAACGAACATTCTCACTTCTCCCGGTAGTCGGGAAGCGTATCGTCCTGCATCGATGCAGTACGCCCTCCATCGACGAGCAGGTTCGCGCCGGTGATGAAGGCGGCATCGTCGCTGGCGAGGAACGTGGCGACCCCCGCGACGTCCTCGGGTGTCCCGATCCGACCCACTGGATGGATCGACTCGACCTCCTCGATTCGTCCCTCCGGGAGTTCCTCACGGGTTCGTTCGACCTCGATCCAGCCGGGACTGATCGTGTTGGCGCGGATCTCGGGGCCGAGATCGAGCGCCATCGCCCGGGTCATCCCGTTGATACCCGCCTTGACAGCGTTGTAGGGAAAGTGACTCGGCATCGTCAGCAGGGCGTGGTTCGAGGACATGTTCAGGATGACACCCTCGTCCATATACTCGACGGCCTCCTTCGCACACAGCCAGTAGGCCCGGAAATCCGTTTCGAGGACGAACTCCCAGTCCTCCATCGTCGCTTCGGTCACGCTGGTTTCGGTCTGGACACCGGCGTTGTTCACCAGCACGTCGATGCCGCCGTACTCCTCGGCGGTCGCCTGCATCAGCGCGGCGATGTCGTCCGGTTCGCGCATGTCTGCTTCGACGAACACGGCCTCGCCGCCGTCCTCGCGGATCGATGCAGCGACGTCCTCGCCAATCTCCGCGGAACGGCCAGTGACGACGACCGACGCACCTTCGGCCGCAAACCGTTTCGCGACGCCGCGACCGATCCCGCGCGTCGAACCGGTCACCACGACGACCGAGTCCTCGAATCGCCCCTCAACAGGTGTGTACTCCGGCATGGTTACCACTCGGCGACGCTGCCGTCGTCGTGTTTCCAGATGGGGTTATGCCAGTTGACCTCCTGTTCGGCGCGCTTGCGAACCGTCTCCTCGTCGATCTCGATACCCAGACCGGGATCGGTCGGCAGGTCGACGTAGCCGTCGTGATACTCGAAGACGTCGGGGTCCTCGAGATAGTCGAGCACATCGCTTGTCTCGTTGTAGTGGATGTCGAGGCTCTGCTCCTGAATGAGCGTGTTCGGCGTGCAGGCGTCAACCTGGAGACACGAGGCGAGTGCGATCGGGCCGAGTGGGCAGTGCGGTGCGATCGCCACGTCGTAGGCTTCGGCCATGCTGGCGATCTTTTTCACTTCGGTGATCCCTCCAGCGTGAGATAGATCGGGCTGGATCAGATCGATGACGCCCTGCTCGAACAGCTCCTTGTAATCCCAGCGCGAGTACATCCGTTCGCCCGTCGCAATGGGCGTCGTCGTATGCTGGGCGATCTGGGGGAGTGCATCGTTGTGCTCGGGAAGGACGGGCTCTTCGACGAACATCGGCTCGTAGGGTTCGAGCGCCTCGACGAGGCGTTTGGCCATCGATTTCGAGACACGGCCGTGGAAGTCGACGCCGATGTCCACATCGTCGCCGACCGCATCGCGAACTTCCGCGATCCTGTCGCGTGCGGAGTCGACCGCTGCTGGCGTATCGATCCGACGCATTTCGGGGGTGGCGTTCATCTTCAGCGCCGTGAACCCGGCATCGACTTTCTGTGCCGCCGCGTTCCCCACGTCAGCGGGTCTGTCCCCTCCGATCCACTGGTAGACGCGGATCCGGTCGGCGGTCGCGCCGCCGAGCAGTTCGTGGACTGGCGCGTCGAAGCGCTTGCCCTTGATGTCCCAGAGCGCCTGATCGATGCCTGCGATTGCGCTCATCAGGATCGGCCCGCCGCGGTAGAAGCCGCCCCGGTAGAGCCGTTGCCAGTGGTGTTCGATCCGGCCAGGGTCTTCCCCGAGCAGGTAGTTGTCCATCAGCTCTTCGACCGCGCCGCGGACGGTCTTCGCGCGCCCCTCGACGACGGGTTCGCCCCAGCCGACGGTCCCGTCGCTCGTCGTGACTTTGAGGAACAGCCACCGCGGCGGCACCTCGAACAGTTCGTAGTCTGTGATATGCATAGTTGATTGTGTTGTCAGTTGATTTGATGGCCCAGTACAAAATTGTTATTATAGATCCAGTGTCGCCTCGACTGCATCGTCCGGATCGCCGGTCGGGCGGAACTCACAGCCGACGTAACCTTCGTACCCGGCGTCATCGAGCGCGTCGAAGACGTTGCCGTAGGCGAGTTCGCCGGTTCCGGGCTCGTGACGGCCCGGCACATCGGCGATGTGTACGTGTCCGATCCGATCGACGTACTCGGTCATCGTCTCGATGACGTTCCCCTCGGTGATCTGCTGGTGGTAGACGTCGTAGAGCAGTTTCACCCGTGGCGAATCGACCGCATCGACGATATCGATGCCCTCTGCCGTGCTGGTGAGGTAGTAGCCTGGATGGTCCACTGCCGTGTTCAGCGGTTCGAGTACGAGCGTGACGCCCGCGGTTTCGGCGTCCGGCGCAACCGTTTTCAGTATCTCGACGATCGTCTCGTGCTGGGTGTGTCGGTCGTGCGCCTCCTGATCGGGGCCAGTCGTCACGATGAGCGTGGGGATCCCGTACTCCGCGGCGGTCTCGATCGACTCGCGGATCGTCGCAACGGCGTCCTCGACGCTCGCGGGATCGGTCAGTGTCCCGCCCGCCGTGCAGCCAACGATCGGCAATCCCTCGCGGTCCGCGGCGGCCGCGACGGCCTCCAGATCCTTCTCGCGCCAGTCCCAGAACTCGATCGCGTCGGCACCGGCGGCACTTGCGCGCTCGATCCGGCGTTCGTAGGGCTCGTCGTCGTACACGATATCGAGACAGACCGAGAGGCGCACCATTACTCCTTACCTCGCGGGGCGGGCGTCAGGTCGTCGGACTCGACCATCGCTTCGAGCGGGTTGTCGTCGATGTCGAGCGGGAACTCGACGCGCCCGCGGCGGCGTGCGGATTCGTACGCGCCGAAGATCAACTCGGTCGCAGTCAGCGCGTTCTCGGCGGACAGCTCCGGTTCGTCGTCCTCACGGAGACATCGCACGTTCTCGGCGATCGCCCGATCGATGAACGCCCAGCCGTGAAGCCCGTCTTCGGTCTCGACCGTCTCCCAGTCCCCGCCGTCACGGCGGATCCGGAGCGGCGGTGCGTCCTCGGCCTCGGAGCCGACTTCGATCGTCCCCTCCGAGCCGACAAGCCGGTTGTGACAGCCGATTGCGGCGGCGGGACCCTCGTGGGACTCATCCGTTCCGGCGATTCCGCTGACGCCGTTGTCGTACTCCCAGAAGACGATCGCCTGATTCTCGTTGTGCGTGCCAAAGAGGACGTTCTCCTCCCGGTAGTCGACCTGCGCCATAACCCACTCCGCGGAGTGCTCGTCGTTGAAGTAGTTACACAGGTCAAAGGAGTGAGAGCCGTAATCGTAGATGCCGATCGCGGAGAACTCGACGCGTCGGAGTTCCCCGATTTCGCCGTCCTCGAGCAGTTGCTTTGCGGTCCGGACGGCGTCGCTGAACCGCCGCTGGTGATTGAAGGTCACCTGCACGTCGTGGCTGGCCGCCGCCTCGGCCATCCGTCGAGCGCCGCCGAACGTGTCGGCCATCGGCTTCTCGCAGTGGATCGCCTCGGGGATGCCCGAACGGATGCAGTCGACCACGATGTCGGCGTGGACGGCGGGCGGAACGCAGACCGAGATGATATCCGGTTCGACTGCCTCAAGCATCCGATCGTACTCCTCGAAGACGTCTTCGATCCCGAACTCCTCGGCGAAGGCATCGGCGTTCTCGGGGACGATATCTGCACACGCGACAAGCTCGCAGCCGTCGATTTTCTCGTAGGCTGCGGCGTGATGGTAGGCCATCGCGTAGCCGTCACGGCCGGGGTCGTCGGGCTCAGTACCGGTGCCGATGACTGCAACATCGTACTCCATACCACGAGTTCCGACGGCGAGTGCTTAACAGTTGTGCCAGTTCCTCGGCTGCGAGCACCAGCCCGCAGCAGTTTCGACCGGTTCACGCGCTCTGCACCACCTGTTCATTAATGAAGAACGCCTGTCGGCGTGTCGGTTGAGCACCGACGTATTACATACATATGTCTGTCAATACACTGCCGTCCATCCGGAGATGTTCTCCAGTGATGAACACCGTCCTAGTCGAGTCCGAGTTCGATCGCTTTCGCCTTGCTTACTACGAGCCCCACCAGATCCTCTTCCAGACGCTTACCGCTCAGGCTCTCTGCCGGGCCATGGACGCCGATGGCACCGAGAACGGTCCCGGTACTGTCGACGATCGAGGCACCCAGTCCACGCCGCCCGTCGGCGTACTCGTCCCGCTCGAACGCGATGTCCTGATCATGGACCGTCCGAAGCTCGTCGAACAGTGCGTCACTGTCGGTAATCGTGTATTCGGTTCGTCCGGAGAGGCCGTGTTGCTCGACGATCCGGCCGACCTCCTCACGAGAATATTCGGCCAGGATCGCTTTCCCGGGAGCCGTCGTGTGCAGCGGCGTTCGCGTCCCTTCCGGGGAGTCACTGATCGCCTCGTGACCAGTCGCGTACAGACAGAGCCCCCGCCCCTCGTGTTCGACGACGAGCGTCACGACCTCGCCTGTCGTCGTTGCCAGACTCTCCAGTTGCTCCCTGGCAGCGGCGAACACCGGCGACCGACGACGGGCAGTCAGCCCGAGCCCGGCGACGCCGATACCGACGCGGTAGGTCGTCCCGCGCTTCTCGACGTACCCCAGCTCCACGAGCGAGTTCAGGTGGTTGTGGACGACGCTTTTGGTCAGGTCGAGTTCGCGTGCGACCTCCGTGACGCCTGCACCGTCGCGCTCGTCGAGCGTCTCGACGACTGCAGCCGTCGTCGCGAGGGCTTGCACCGGGATGCTGTCGGTGGGCATGGCCATAGCAACGAATCGAGTGCGCAAAAAACTGTTCACTATCGCCGAACCGGGACGGGCCTACTCCGCTTCGTTGTCGGTCGAGCGATACGCCCTGTACAGTCCCGCAAGGGTAACCGCTCCGCCCGCTGCTGGCGCGCCGAAACCGGGGGTCTCGTCATCGTCTGCAGTGTCGTCCTCCGGCGGCTCGTCGTCACCGTTCCCATCGTCCGGTGCGTCGTAGCCCGCCAGCCCGATCGTCACTGTCCCGCTCAGTTCCGTGCCGGACTCGATCGTCGCATCCTGTTCGAGCAGCATGAGCCGATCGAGGAAGTCGAGACCGACACCGCCGATCGATCGGTCCAGCACGAACAGCTCAACGGTGTCGTCCCGTACCATCGCACGGACGTGCTGGTCACTGCCCGGCCAGACGTCGAGACCGTGGTCGTCCGCGTCGGTGAGCGAGGCTGAACGAACGTGGCGTTTCTTCCCGCGGAAGTCGTTCGAGCCATGTTTCGTCACATCCTCTGCCCACTGTACCTCCCGATCGAGCCGTGCGACGTCATCGTCGGGGCGCTCGTCGTTCGGGAACGCCGCCGCAGTCCCCTCGGGCCGACCGATGTGCTTGTACTCCTCCGGATAGGTGCTCCAGTCGGGGTCGCGGTCCCACGAGAGCGTCTCGTGGTCGCTCGCAACCGAGAGAACAATGCCTGCGTCTTTGATCGCGATATCCTCCGCAGGGGAGTACTCGTACTCCACCTTGATGCCGCCGTCGAGCGGGGACAGACGGATGATGCCGTCCACTCGCTCGTACTCGATCCCGATCTCGACGGCCGACCCGTCGTCGACGAGATCAACGCGGTCGACGGAGCGGCCATCGAGCCGATGTTCGAGCGCGTCGCCGTAGTGGGGCGGTGATTCTCCGCCCTCGGAGGGCGTCATTCCCAGATCGATGGCCTCGACGATCGGATCGTCGGTTCCAGCAGGGGTCACCTCGATGTCGCCGGTCTCTCGGTCGACCAACACCTCGTAGTTGCCCGCAACGAGTTCGACTGTGTCTCCCTCGGAAACGGCGTCAGATCCGAGTGTCTCTGCAGGGACGTCCAGCTCGTCATCCTCTCGTTCGACGACTAGCGTGTCGACGGTGAACCCGCGACGATCCTCGATCCGAAGGTGGACCTGTTCGTCGTCCACGGTGACGGGAATCGATACGGTCCCGGTCTCGCCTGACGCGATGTCGGGCGAGAGCTCGCCGCCATCCGAGTCAGTCTCCCATTCGACGGTGTGCTCGTCGAGGTCGGAGAACTCACAGCGGTTCTCCACGTCGAGGGTGAGCTCCTCCTCGCCCCACTCCGTCGAGTGAACCTGAACCGGTGAGTAGACTTTCTTGACGTGCCAGAGTTCGGGACGGACGCGCCGGTAACCGTCGACCAGTCCCCAGCGGTACTCCTCGACCTCGACGAGGTCGTCGTCCTCCCACCAGCGATCGGGCTGCGTCTGATCGCCACCGGCCCAGATTGCCGCGCCGATACAGGCGTCGACATCCCGGACCTGCTCCCACGTCTTCTCGAAGACCGCTACCCAGGCGTCGCGCTCGCCGGGGTCGGTTGCCAGCTCGCGACCGTTGTACGTGTAGGTGTGGCCGAACTCCCCGAACATGATCGGTGCGGTGAGATCGTCGAACTCGTCGACGCCGAAGCCGGGCCGTGTCGCGGGATAGTGGTGGTTCGCCAGGTCAACGCCGAGGCCCAGATGATCGACGTCGTCGCCGTACCCCCACTGGTCGAAGTGGTAGATCGTCGGCCGGGTGTCGTCCAGCCCTGCGAGCGCCTCGGCGGCCTCGTAATGGCCGTCGATATCTTCGGGCCATCCCTCGTTGCCGAGCGACCAGCAGAAGACGGAGGCCCGGTTGCGATCCCGCTCGACCATCTCGACGGTCTGCTGGACGATCAGATCGTCGTCGTATGGCTCCTCCCAGAGATGGAAGAGCGGAGCCTCCACCTGAACGACCAGCCCGAGTTCGTCACACGCATCGAGCAGTGCTTCCGACGGCGGGTGGTGTGCGCTTCGAATGAAGTTGATGTTCGCCTCGCGGAGCATCTCGATGTCCTCGTAGGTCTGCTCGGGCGGGACGGACTGGCCGTGATCCTCGTGGACCTCCTCCCAGTTGACGCCACGCAGCGTAACGGACTCGCCGTTTATCAGCAGTTCCGAGGCGTCGCTCGGTTCCGACTCGCCCCCGTCGTCGGAATCCTCGCTCGTTCCGAGTGCGGTATCGAACACGAGGAACTCGTCGACGACCGGTTCGGCGTCGTCGTCCCAGTCCTGGGAGATGTACAGCGGCGCATCGTCGTACTCGGCGAGCGAGTCAGCGGAGTGGCTTGCCGAGCCGACCTGCTCGCCGTCGACGTAGAGACGGATCTCGTCGTCATCCATTGCGATGGTTCCGGTGTACCACTCACCCACGGAAAGGTCGCCGCCAGCGGAACCGGGCCAGCCTCCCTCGCCCTCTGCCCAGAAGTCCAGTTCGCCGCCCCAGATGCCCGCCGCATACTGGTCATCCTTCGAGAACAGATGCCCGTCACCGGTGTACTGGAACGTTATCTGGACACTGAACCCCGGCTCGGTGAAGCTGAGAGCGCTTCCGTCTCCGATTACGACGTGGCCGTCGCCAGCACAGTCGACCGCCGTTCCCGAGGGGCTGTCGACCAGTGCGGGGTCGTTGACCAGCTCGCCGTCGTTCCCGTTTCCGGACTCGTCAGTCGCCATCGAGCTCTCGACATCCTCGAAGTTCAGCCAGGCGAGGGCGTCCTCGGGGTCCGGGGAGATCCCATCGTCGTCTTCCTCCGATTCCGACTCGTTCGACTCCGGCTCGACGTGATCGACCTCGATCTCTCGGATCCCGATCTGTTCGCTCGTCGCGTGGTCGTCGCCGCCCGCAGTCACGCTCGCGTCAAGGTCGTACAGGCGGGGGTGAACTGGGTCCCACGTCTCGTACTCGTCGAGTTCGATCTCGACGACGTGCTCGATTTCTCCACCGGAATCGATCGGGTCGAGCGTCTCCTCGACCGCTGCGGCGTGATCGCCGTCCGGGTCTGCAAGGTCGGCACTGAGAACGGCGTCCTCGACTGTCCCACTCCCCTCGTTGACTACGGTCGAACGGAGCCGAACGGTCGCCGGGCCGTCCCCGTCCGGAAGCTCCGTCTCGATGTGGAGCGATGACAGGTGACAGTCGGGGACGGCAAACAGGGTTACACCCCGCGTGATGCCGCCACGGCCGGTTCCCCAGGCCATGTCGGTTGCGAGGGTCTCCTCGGTGACCGCGACATCGACAGTGTTCGTCTCCCCGACCTCGATTTCGTCGGTGACGTCGAACTCGAACGGGGTGTAGCCGCCGTCGTGTTCGCCAAGGCGCTGGCCGTTGACCCACACCTCGCCGTGGGTGTAGACCGCGCCGAAGCGCAGTTTCAGTCGGTTCCCCTCCCAGTCCTCGCTGACCTCGAATTCGCGTCGATACCACCCACGTTCGTGGTCCGAGGGGTCGAGATCCTCCCAGCCGTCCTCGCCAAGATAGGAGTCGACCTCGTGTCCCTCGTGGTTCCACTCGGCCGGGACCTCGTGGTCGCTCCAGCTGTCGTCGAGAGCGTCGGGAGAATCGACCGTCGCGGCCGAAAACGACCAGGTGCCGTTGAGTGACTGCCGCCCGTCGCCGTCCGCGGCCGGCCGGGGCGTCAGCCGTACTCCGTCGAGGACGTCACCGTCGAGCGCTTCGACCTCCGACAACTGACCCGCTTTGCCTCCCCCGGTTCCGACGATTGCACCGCCGGCGATTCCTGCGACCGATGTCAATACTGCACGCCGGTCTACTGACGTCTCTGTAACCCGTTTGGGCATATATCACACGTAATGTTGATTGTTAATAAATATTCCTCTTGTACAATCTAGATATAGACGATCCAGAGGGCTTCGATCGAATGATCGTCACCCGTCCCGCTTGCTTGCCGATCGTGCGTTAGTTCTCCACCGCCACCCCGAGGGTCACGGCACCGGAGAACCCGGTTCCTGATTCGACTGTCGCGTCCTCACCGAGGAGCATCAGCCGATCGAGGAAGCTCAGGCCGACACCGCCGATCCGTCGATCGAGGACGAACATGTCTACCGTATCGTCACGAACCATCGATCGGACGTGCTGACCGGTCCGTGGCCATAGTTGCGCACCGAGACCGTCGTCGGCGTTCGTGAGCGTTGTCGACAGTGCGTTCCGCTTCGTGCTTCGGAAGTCGTTCGAGCCGTGTTTCGTCACGCCGTCGGCCCACTGGACGTCGCGGTTTAACCGGGCGACGTCATCCTCCGGTCGCTCGCCAGTCGGGAACGCTCTCGCAGTCCCGTTCTCCCGTCCGATATGATCGTACGCGTCAGGGTACGTGCTCCAGTCCGCATCGCGCGTCCACGAGAGCGTCTCGTGATCCTCCGTCATCGAGAACACGATACCTGCTTCTTTGCTGTCTTGCTCCTCGGTGAGCGTGTACTCGTACTCCACGTGGATGCCCTCCTCAAGCGGGCGAAGGAGTACGGTACCGGTTGCAACGTCGTATTCGACTGTGATCTCGGCGGCCCCACCGCCTTCGACTACCTGTACGTCCTGTAGGGACCGTCCATCGAGCCGGTGTTCGAGGGCGTCACCGTAGTACGGCGGTGACTCGCCATCCTCGGAGGGCGTCATGCCGATATCGATCCCGTCGACGATCGGCTCCGGATCGTCCCCGTGCGTAATCTCGACGTGGCCGGTCTCTCGATCGATCGTGGCCGTGTAGTCGGCACCGTCGATAGTGATTGCGTTGGCAGTCCCGGAGACCGCGTCCGATCCCAGTTCTGTCGCCGGGGCGTCGACGCTCGCCTCGCGACGGGTGAACTCGAACGTGTTGACGGTGAACCCCCGTCGATCGTCGACTCGCAGTACCGCCTCCTCGGCCGATGAGACGGGGATCGTCACCGTGCCGGTCTCACCGGGAGCGATCTCGGGGTCGAGTTCGCCGCTGTCGTCGCCTGCCTGCCACTCGACGGTGTGTTCCGCGAGCGTCGAGAACTCACAGCGGTTCTCTACGTCGACGACGAGTTCGTCGTCGGACCAGTCGGTCGAGACGACCTGTACTGGTGAGTAGATCTTCGTGACGTGCCAGAGTTCGGGTCTGGGGCGTCTGAGGCCGTCCACCAGTCCCCACCGGTATTCGTCGGCTCCAACGATCTTGCCGTCTTCTACTCCCCTTGCTGGCTGGATCTGGTCGCCACCTGCCCAGATCGCCGCGCCGATGCAGGCGTCGACGTCCCGGACCTGTTCCCACGTCTTCTCGAAGACCGCTACCCAGGCGTCGCGTTCGCCAGGATCTGTTGCTAGCTCGTGACCGTTGTACGTGTAGGTGTGACCGAACTCCCCGAACAGGACTGGAATCTCAAACGCTGCAAAGTTCTGAACGCCGAATCCGGGCCGTGTCGCGGGGTAGTGGTGGTTCGCTACGTCGACGCCGAGATCCAGCGGATCCACGGTGTCGTCGGCGAAGTTCCACTGGTCGTAGTGGTAGATCACCGGTCGCGTGCCGTCCAGTTGATCGACCGTCGCTGCGGCGTCGTAGTGGCCCTCGATACCGCCCGGGTCCCCCTCGTTGCCGAGCGACCAGCAGAAGACGGAGGTGTGACTGCGATCGCGTTCGACCATCTCGGCGGTCTGCTGGACGATGAGGTCATCGTCGTACGGGTCGGCAGCGTCGAGCTGGAAGAACGGGGCCTCCACTTCCACAAACAATCCGAGCTCATCACAGGCGTCGAGCAGCGCCTCCGAGGGCGGGTGATGGGCTGTCCGAACGTAGTTGACGTTCGCCTCGCGGAGCAGCTTCATGTCCTGGTAGGTCTGCTCCGCCGGGACGGACTGGCCGTGATCCTCGTGGACTTCCTCCCAGTTGACGCCGCGAAGCGTGACTGGCTGGCCGTTGACGAGCAACTCGGTTCCCTCGACGTCAATCTCGCGGATCCCGACTCGTTGATCGACTGCGTGTTCTTCCCCGCCAGCGGAGATCGTGGCGTCGAGATCGTACAGCTCCGGATGGACGGGATCCCACGTCGTGTACTCCGAGAGTTCGAGTTCGACGACGTGCTGGAGTTCTTCACCGGGATCGATCAGATCAAGTTCTTCCTCGACCGATGCGGCGCGGTTGCCGTCCGGATCAGTGAGGTCGACGGTGAGGACGGCGTCGTCGACACTCACCTCCCCCTCGTTGGTCACCGTAGCGAGCACGCGGACAATAGCGTTGCCGTCCTCGTCCGGAAGTTCCGTCTCGACCTGACACGCCGAAAGGTGACAGTCCGGGACGGCAAAGAGCGTCACGTCCCGGGTGATGCCGCCCCGACCGGTACCCCAGCCCATATCGGTCGCGAGGGTCTCCTCGGCGACAGCAACGGTGATCGTGTTGCTCTCGCCGGTGTCAACGATTCCGGTGACGTCGAACTCGAAGGGGGTGTAGCCGCCGTCGTGCTCGCCCAGACGCTGGCCGTTGACCCATACCTCGCCGTGGGTGTAGACCGCACCGAAGCGGAGTTTGAGTCGGCTCCCGTCCCAGTCGTCATCAACTGCGAATTCGCGGCGATACCAGCCCCGTTCGTAGTCCGAGGGGCCGACGTCCTTCCAGCCGTCCTCACCGAGGTAGGAATCGACCTCGTACCCCTCGTGGGTCCACTCGGCGGGAACGCTGTGCGGGTTCCAGTTCCCGTCGAGTTGGTCGGGACCCTCTGCTGTTTCGGCAGTGAACTCCCAGATGCCGTTCAGTGACTGCCGGTCGCTCGGCCCGTCGGGTCGGGGTGTGGGCGTCATCTCGTCACCCGTACCGGTCGCCGAAGCGTTCCGATTGCAAGCGCGTCGACGATAGCACCCCCATACCAGGATAACACTGTTGAAGACCGGCTGCCCGGTATATTTCGTATGCGCATGATGTCGGGGAGTTGCCGATTGGTAATAAGGGTTCGCCTGCGGAGTGGAGCCGTCGAACTGAACGCTCTGTGACGTGCCAGGGGAATCGATAACACTGCCAAACGACGGGTCGAACGGATTCCTCCGTCGGTACCGCTTACGACTGTGACTCGTCGACCTTGACGTCGAGGCCAGTGACAGGACCATCCGCGATACTGAGGTCATAGGCCGGGACGGTCGCCTCGCCGAGCAGGAACTCGGCGTCCGCGGATGCGTCGATCTCGACGGACTCGCCGGTACCGTTCGTGACCCATGTCTTCCCGCCACGCTCGGTCACGCGGACGTTGTCCGGCAGCGGCTCTGAGAGTGCCTCGACGCCGGCTCTGTCGAGCAAGTCGTCGACGAGCCGATCCGTCAGGTCCTCATCGGGCCAGAGCCCGCAGTAGACCGCCGATCCGGCCCCGAACTCGTGTTCGGTGATCGCGGCCAGCCCGTCAGGCGAGCCTGCGGCATACGTCCCGACGACGGTTGCACTGTCGGGCGAGAGCCGCTCGTTCCAGGTGTGGTAGCCGTAAGTCTCCCCCCTGTACTCGACGACCTGTTCCTGTTTCGGGTGCTGGGCTTCGTGTTCGTCGACAGTCGTTCCGACGAGGTCGGCCAGCGGGCCGGGCGCAGACGCGTTCAGTAGCTTGTTGTGTCGGTCCTTGACGCCCGAGCGGAGCGTCAGGAGCAACTCGCCCCCGTCTTCGACGTACGATTCGAGCGCGTCCGCCCGCTCCTCGTTGATCAGGTAGAGCGTCGGTGCAACGACGGCGTCGTACTCGTCGAGCGCCGCGGTCGGCTCGACGACATCCACAGAGACGCCACGGCGCCGAAGCACGGCGTAGTAGCCGTGGAGGTGCTCCCAGTACTCGAAGTCCGGGGTGTTCGCCTGCTCGTCGACCGCCCAGAGGTTGTCGTACTCGTGAAGCACGGCGACCGACGACGAGACCTCACCAGGATCGGGGAGTCCCACCAGCTCGCTCGCGGCCTCGCTTGCACCCTCGTATCCACGCGCTTTGCTGCCGTCGGCGTCGAGCAGTCCGGCGTGATACTGCTCTTGCCCTTCGCGGCAGCGCCGCCAGCGGAAGTAGACGACCGATTCCGCACCATGGCTCATCGCGTGGTGAGCCCACAGTCGGACCGCACCCTCGGCGGGCTGGGGCGAGTACGGCGGCCAGTTGATGTCGCCCGGCTGCTGTTCCATCACCCAGAACGGCGCGTCGGCCGCCGAGCGGTAGAGATCGTGATTGAAGGAAACCCAGTCGAGATCGCCCACGAGTAGCTCGTCGGTCGAGGGGTCGCCGCGCTCCTGGGCGAAGCCGGTCGGGTACGAGTCCCACGACGCGAAGTCGAGCGACTCGCAGACGTCGTAGCTGTCGAGTTCGGGGTAGTGGTCCATGAAGTTGTGCGTGATGAACCAGTCGTCGTTGTGGTCGTTCAGCAGGTCGGCCTGCAGGGCGTTGAACTCGACCACGCTGTCGCTCGTAAAGCGTGCGTAATCGAGCAGGAGCGACGGATGGTGCCACGCTGCGGTGTGACGTGGCGGCTGGATCTGCTCGAAGCGGTCGTACTGCTGGCTCCAGAAGTCGGTCCCCCAGTTGTCGTTGAGCGCTTCGATGTCGCCGTGGCGGTCTTCGAGCCACTCGCTGAACGCGGCCGAACAGTCATTACAGTAACACCGGAGCGTGCCGTGACAGCCGAACTCGTTGTCGATCTGCCAGCCGACGACGCCGGGATGATCGGCGAAGTGTTCGCCGAGTTCGTCGACGATCCGGGCAGTTTCCAGCCGGTACGACTCCGAGTTGAAACAGTAGTGGCGGCGGCTTCCGAACTCCCGTTTCGTCCCGTCGTCCTCTTCCTGTAGAATGTCCGGGTGATCGTCGACGAGCCAGCGCGGTGGCGTCGCGGTCGGCGTACAGAGGACGACATCAATATCCTGCTCGTGCAGGTGATCGACGACCGTGTCGAGCCACTCGAAGTCGAACTCGTCACGCTCGGGCTCTAGCTGTGCCCACGCGAACTCCGACATCCTGACGTACTCGATTCCAGCTTCGACCATCTCCTCGACGTCCTGTTCCCAGCGCTCGCTCGGCCAGTGCTCGGGGAAGTAACAGACTCCTATCGACATGGTATGGTAGAGGCCGATCAGTCTCTTAAGTTCTCCGATCCTGCAGGTCCCGAGATAGGATTCCACAGATCTGGACGCCGGAATCGAGGCAACGCAGGGATCAATCTGTGAAGATCGAACGTGTACTCGACGGGGGCCAAGGCGGCGTATTTACTCGACATCGGGATTCACTGTCCAGTATACAACCCAAACGATTATGTAGTACAGGCCTCAATATGCGCACGAAGTATCAATGGCACTCAATAGACGAGCGGTTATTAAAGGAGCCAGCGGTATCGCAGCAGCAAGTATGCTCGCCGGTTGTATCGGGGGCGACGACGAACCATCCGGCGATGCGCTGATCTGGCACGAGCGGGAGGGGTCCGAACTCGACACGGTCGAGGATATCATCTCACAGTACAACGACGAGAACGAGGAAGGCTGGGAGGTCGCCGACGAAGCGCTGGGCGAACTCGGTGACCGGATCGAGACGGCAGTCGCCGCAGGTGAAGGACCGGAGCTCTACGACTGGGCACACGACTGGCTCGGTGACCACGTCGACCGAGGCTTCGTGTACGAAATAAGCGACGATCTGACGATCGACGTCGAAGAAGAGTTCGTCGACACCGGTGTCGACGCTATCAGGTACGAGGGCGGGACCTACGCCCTGCCGACCGGTGGCGAAGTGCCGACGCTGATGTACAACCGGAACTTGATCGACGAACCTCCGGAGACACTCGACGAGATGGAAGCCATCATGGAGGAGTTCCACAGCCCAGGTGATGGTGAGTATGGCTTCGCGATGGAGTTCAACGAGTACATGGTCACGTTCGCGAACCACGCCTTCGGAGGCTACTACTACGATCAGGAAGTCGGTGATACGGGACTCGACCAGCCCGAAATGTGGGACGGCATCGAGGTCGTCCGGGACGTCCTGTACGAGTACGCGCCTGCAGATCTGGAGTACGACCCGCAGTTCAGTACGTTCGACAACGGAAACGCACCGCTGATGATTAACGGTCCATGGGCCGTCAACGACTTTCAGGAGTCCGAGGATGTCGATCTCGGGGTCGCGCCGTTGCCGACGATCGACGGTAACGAGCCGCGACCGTACACGGGCGTTGACATGTACTACTTCGCGGACGCGAACGCCGAAGACGAGGACCGACGGGAGGTCGCAGTCGACTTCGCGGAGTGGATGACGACAAACGAGGACGTGCTTCTGCGTCTTGTCGAGGATCACAATTACATCCCGGTTCACCAGAACCTGGTTGGAAGCGACGAGCTACCGACCGAACTCGAAGCGTTCTCCGAGAGTTTCGAGATGGGGATTCCGATGCCAGCCGACACACAGATGAATCAGGTCTGGGAGCCAACATACGACGCACTGTCTGAAGTGCTGACCGGGGATGCCGACATCGAAGAGCGGTTCACGCAGGCAGCTGAAGATGTCCGCGACGCGTGGGAAGACATCTAACGAACGTTTTATATTCTTCCATGAGTTTTTCCAGTGAAAACGCCGACCGGTCCTGGGTAGCACAGCGTCTGCCCTCGAAAGATGATCAGGCGGGGCTGTTGGTCCTTCCCGGCTTGCTGACCTACGGGATCTTCATGCTCTACCCGATCATGTATCTGATCTTTCTGTCCTTTACCAACGCCGGTGGGGCAGAGGATCTCATTCGGGGCACGTACGATTTCGTTGCGCTCGATAACTACGGTCGACTCGTTCAGGACAGCCAGTTCTGGACCTCGATGGGCGTCACCTGGCTGTTCGTCTTCGTCAGTGTCGTCCTCAAGATCATCTTCAGCGTAGCGATGGCACTTGTGTTCACGCACGACCGCGTGCGTGGCAAGCGCTACATGCGCGCGCTGGCGATTATTCCGCTTGGCCTACCGCCGGTCTTTACGATCACCGTCTGGCGACAGATGTTCAGTCCGGCACGCTTTGGCATCGCTAACGAGGCCTATATCAATATTGCCGGCTTCCTTGGGCAGAACCCCGAGCCGATCGGCTGGTTCTTCAATCGCTGGATGGCGTTTGCCTCCTATGTGATTACGGAGCTGTGGCTGGCGTATGCGTTCATGCTGATCATTATCGTCAGCGCCCTCCAGGATGTCTCCGGCGAGCTGCACGATGCGGCGAAAGTCGACGGTGCGGGCTATCTGCATCGGTTCATCCACGTGACGCTGCCGGCGATCAAGCGGCCGGTCTGGTTCGCGTCGATTCTGACTGGGGCGACGTCGTTCCAGCAGTTCCTGGTGCCGTTTATTTTCAACAACGGTGGCCCGTCGCGGTACAACGAGTTCATCCTGCTGTACGGATACCGGGAGGCGTTCCAGTCGCCGCCGCGGATGGGGATCGGTGCAGCGATCATGGTGATCGCATTGATCTTCATCGGCATGTTCATGTGGATCAACGTCAGAAAAGGTAGACTCGCGGAGGGACTCTCGGACCAATGAGTATGAGCAAAAGCATCCTTGGTGATCTCAAGGATGACATCGTCCACGGGGCAAAGGCACCGATCCGCGCGGGTCGTGAAGTGATCGGTACGATCAGAGCGCTCCGGGATGGCCGGGCGTCCTATCGAGAGGTTGGGCTGACAGCGGGTGCGACGCTGGGTGCGATCGTGCTCCTGTTGATCATCCTGTTCCCGCTGTATTATATGATCAACGTGGCGCTGGCGGCGGGGACGGGCGCGGCGAGCCTGTACGAGGAGGGCTTTTTCGCGTCGCCGACGGAGTACAACCTGGCTGCGTTCGAGTGGCTGTGGTACGACTCCGGGTTTTTCTTCCGGCCCAACTATCAGGAGGCTCCGACTGTGGGTATGTGGGAAGCGTTTACCGGGTCGTTCCTGGCGAATAGCCTGCAGTTGGTGATCCCCACGGTGGTGTTCTCGATGATCCTGATCATCCCGGCTGCGTACGCGTTCTCGCGGCGTGAGTTCAAGGGGCGTAAACCGTTGCTGTACGGCTATGTGCTGTTGACGCAGGTGGGTGGTGGGATCTCGATCGCGGCGCTGATAGCGATCTACGTGGTGTTCAACCAGCTGGGGCTGTTGAACAGCTTTCTTGCTGTTTCGGCGCTGTACGCGGCGGGTGCGATTCCGTTCAACACGTGGTTGCTGAAGACGTTCATGGATAACATCCCGGAGTCGTATGAGGAGGCGGCGATCATGGATGGTGCGTCGCGGTGGCGTGTGATGTGGGAGATCGTGTTGCCGCTGTCGAAGCCGGGGCTGGCGGTGGTGTTGATCTTCGTGTTCCTGGCTGGGTGGAACGAGTTCATTCTGGTCCAGATCCTGCTGAGTGCGGATAATCATCCGCTGTCGGTTGGTCTGTATCGGCTGATTGACGAGTTCAGTACGCCGTGGGGTCAGTTCTCGGCGTTCGCGCTGGTGTATGCGTTGCCGGTGGCGCTGATTTACTTCTTCAGTCAGCGCTACGTCGAGAGCGGGCTGTCCTTCGGCGGCATGGAAGGATAGCTGGCCCCATATTTTCGGTGGGAAACCACAACGACAATGATGCTACGGTGACAACTCTATATCACCATGACCCAGCCACACGTCCTGCTTGTCGGCGAAACCCGTTTTCCCTTCCACTCGCTCGACGAGATGGGACCACACATCGAGGACGCGCTCGGCGAAACGACAGTCATCACCAGCACGACGGACAGGTCTGCGCTGACCGATCTCTCGGCGTACGACATCGTCGTCGATTATCTCACGGATAGCGCGCTCACCGACGAGCAGCGCGCTGGTCTGTTTTCCTTTATCGAGTCCGGCGGCGGCTACCTCGGCCTCCACTGCGCCGCAGACCTCACGAGCCAGCCGGACGGCGACGGGAGTGTCACTCCACGCGAGGAGCCCCTGCCCGAGTTGCGAGCGTTCCTCGGCGGGCACTTTCTCGGCCACCCCGAGCAGGCCGAGTTCGGCGTCGAGATCGTCGAGCGGGAGCATCCGATCATCGACGGCGTTTCGGACTTTCGCGTGTTCGACGAGCCGTACAAACTCGCTCACGACGAGGATGTCGAGGTGCTCGCCTGGATGGATCACGAGGAGCTCGACCGGTACCCGGTCGTCTGGACGAAGACCCACGGCGCGGGACGCATCTGTTACGCCTCGCTGGGCCACACGCCCGAAGCCCTCGAACAGCCATCGTATCGGCGATTGCTCCGAAACGCGGTCGGATGGCTGGCCGAGCAGTAGGGGATATCAAAATCTATTTTTAGCTGCGGATACTGTTACCGTCTGGCAGACTACATCTGCCGACCGTTCGTCAGTCCACGACAGGGTATCCATATCCACTCACGGGATCACTCCCGACTACCCCTGTTGACCAGTACTCCATCCTGCCGAGTAGCTACTCGGTGCGTAGCTGGCTGTCTGTCGCTCGCAATCTCTGTTCACTATCAGGGAACAACATTCTAGTAGACGTATATTGCCGAAAGCGAGCGATCTGGGCGCTGTAGTCCAGCAATAGCTCCTGTACAGATCTATAGTTAACAATAATTATAATTATTTTCACCTCTGTCATTCACTATCGGTGAACAATGTGTGAGTCAGTACCATTACCGCCGGTCGGACGTGCGGATCGATAGTTCCTATTTATACTCGCGGTCAGGAGAACACAGTGGACCCGGAGGTACCGTGATCTATCCCGTATTGTTCTCTATTGATGAACAACCGCCGATAATGCCTTACACCCATACGATTGTAAACTTCGGCAACACCCCATTCGTGGCGCTACTCACGGCCACCTTTTCCATCTCGGTGCTGCCACTTTGTTCGCGGATTACGCGCAGTCCCCAGTCGATCCACACAGCCTGTACACCAGCATGTCGATTCAGTAGTCGTGTCGATCGCTCGGATAGCGCTTCGGCGCGCGCTGGCGAGTCGTCTATGACGAGCCAGCGCCGTGCGAGGGATGACGAGCGAGTCCTGCGAGCGAGGAATCGGCTGGGGAGGGTGTGGCTGCGGTGGGAGGGATCGAAAGGGGCCGTGGCGGTCGGGGAGTCCGCAGCCAGTAGCACCGCAACGTATGTGAGGAGCGCACGGCTGCAGACGACCCGAGCGCCGCGGGGGCTTTCTGGCTGTAGTGTGACCAACTGAGTCCGACCCGAGCGCCGCGGGGGCTTTCTGGCTGTAGTGTGACCAACTGAGCCCGACCCGAGCGCCGCGGGGGCTTTCTGGCTGTAGTGTGTCCAACTGAGTCCGACCCGAGCGCCACGGGGGCTTTCTGGTTGCTGATGTCCCGCTCGGCTACTCACTCGCTATTCGCGGACCCTACTCTCCCACAGCCTCCTCGACAACCTGCGACCACCTTTTTCCACCTGGGTGCCCCCGCGGTGCTCCTCCACCACTCGGCGCAAAAACGTGTCTTGCTGAGCGAAGCGAAGCAAGGCTCGGAAGACGAGTCTTCCGGTGGGCGAAAAAGGCCGCGGCCTCACAGGATTCGGCCGCGGATACTATTCTCCCACAGCCTCCTCGACAATCTCGATCTCCTCGTCCGTCAACCCGTACAGTTCATACACGATCTCGTCGATCAACTCGTCAGTCTTCTCGATCTTCTCTTCCAGTTCCTCGGCGCGCGCTTTCGTCTCGATGTAGCTCTCCAGCCCGGCCTCCACGTCCGCCACCCGCGGCAGGGTCAGCGAGCGCAAGCGGTCCACCAGCGAGTTGGTCTTCGTCGCGGTCTCGCGAAAGCCCGCGAAGCCGCCGGCCTCGTCGACGGCCATCGGCACGAACTGCTCGATCAGGTCCGCTTCCAGTTCTGTGAGGTCGGTGATCCGCAACGCGGCCATCGGGTGCGTCTCGGTGTAGCCCCACTGGTCGGTCTCGTGGTCGTCCTCGTCGTCCGGTTTGTACCGCGCCGTCAGCCGAATCTCGACAGTCGACTCGGACTCCCGCCTGACGCTCGCCTCGCCGACGCGCAGGTTCGGGCGCTCCGCCGCGGTCTGCTGGAGGATCGAGTCCGCCGCGCCCTTCGGGGGCTGGGTCAGCCCGACGTCCGCGAGCGTCTGGCCGTCCTCGTAGGTGCCGAGGTGGTCGCGCAGGGAGAGGTTGAGGTCCGATTTTTGTTCTGAAAGGTGCACCATCTTGGTAGATTGTTCTTTAATAACTTCATGTGTGATCCGTGTCGGAGAACCAAGTTTATCGAAGTTCGAAAGAATGTCGCTCGCTGGTTCCTTGGATATTTGTTGTTCAATTTGCTCAATCTGGCTTGCTTCAATTTCTCCAGAGTCTATGGGATCAATTATAGGGAGTTGACCCACATACTGCGTTTGGAATCGATAATATCCTCCAGACAGTTTGGGACTTATCATTGTGAACATAAATCTAAGGACGTTAGAGTTAAACAACCCACAAACGTACTTTTCATCCATTTCTACTCCATTTTTAAGTACTGCTCCGTATGCAGTATTGAGAACTAATATCTCACCAGTCGAATCGAAAGTCGCACGTGGTTCCGGTGAAATGTCTGGGAAAAGTAATTTTGAGTCAAGAAGATTCTCGCTTGTATAAGGATATTCAAACCACTCCTTGCCCATCTCCATCACGGTTTTTTCATAGAATAAGCGGTCTCGAAGTTCTTCTTCATAAGCTGTAAGATGCTCAGATGCCAACGGATATTCCTCCAATTCGATTACTTTAATTTCTCCGCCCTCAATTTGTTTATAAGGATACAGTATGTACTTATCAATTTGTGGGTGTGAGTAGCGTTTTATATCGCCACCGTCAAGAACTGGTCGTAGCAACTCATTTTCTACCGGTATCTGCTCGATCGGCTTCTCAAAGACATAAGCTTCCTTGAAATTTGTTTTCACCCCTGTCGATATATCTTCTGTAATCTTCGATAGTCTGACGAAATCTGCATTTTCAATCTTGTCTACGACCCCTTGCTGTTCAGCTGTTGGGAAAATCCAGGTTTTACCCGAATCTAGCTTATCAACTGATATTTTATTCCGGCTTTTATTGGATCCTAGGAACTCAGATACTTCTTTCGGAGTAGCGTCATCCATATGAACATAATCGAATTCTTGTATTTCACTGTTAGTAGTCAATAAAATCAGGGGATAGGTAGTTGTCCCAGCGAAGATATTTGCATCTTCAAAATCAAATAGTGATTTGACATTAGTGTCTTTTTCCAATATCTTTTTTATTCCTTTTCCATATTCGCTTGACAAGAACCTGTTTTGAATAATAAAACCAAACTCTCCTGACCCTTTTGGAAGAAGATTTAATGCACGTTCAACAAATACGACATATAAATCATACTTTCCTTTTGCTGATCCAAACTGATCTCGCTGATATTGCCGGTCTAGATCGGATATTTTCTGAAAGTCCATCCATGGCGGATTCCCAACAACCGCATCAAACCCACTATCCTCAGCCTTCTCCCCACCAGCCCCAAAGAAGACCTCCGGATACTCAAGCTCCCAGTGGAAAAAGCCCTCCTCGGCGGCCATCGCCTGCGCCGACGTGAACCAGTCCTCACCCTCGATCTCGGCCCAGTCGTCGGCGTCCTCGATGGCTCCGGCCATCTCCTCGTACGCGCCCTCCGGCACATCCAGCCCGAACTGCTCGGCGGTGTGGACGTTCGCCAGCGCGAACAGGCGCTGGTACAGATCGTCCTCGCGGATCTCCGCGTACAGCTCCTCCATGTCCTTGATATCATCGAGCGTTGTATTCTCGATATCCAATAGATCCTGCATCAGCTCCATGACGTGTTCGAGGGTTTGCTGGCGCACGCGGGCCAGCGCCTGGGTGAGGGTGAGCTGGCCGCCCTCCGATTCGGTGTCGTCGGCCAGCACCTCGGTGACGTCCGAGCCGACCAGCGAGTTGCCCGCCTTGAGGTGGTGATCGAGGAAGGCCAGCGGCTGGTCCTCGGCGAGCGTTTCGAGCCACATCGAGAGCTTGGCCAGCTCGACCGCCATGCCGTTGATGTCGACGCCGTAGATGCACTCCTTGGCGATATCGCGGCGGATCTCCTGCTCGTCGTAGCTCTGGATCTCCTGCTCGCGGACCACGTGCATCACCTGCTCGGTGAGATAGCCCGTGGCCTTGGTGAGGAAGTGGCCCGACCCCATGGCGGGATCGAGCACCTTGAGATCGAGGACGCGCCGCCAGTACCGGGCAAAGTACTCGCGGTCGCCCGGCTCCAGTCCATCGGCGCGAAGCTCCTCGTCGATTTCCGCAAGCAGGGGGTCGATCGTCTCCTCGACGATGTACGCGACGACGTAATCGGGGGTGTAGTACGCGCCGGTGGCCTTGCGCTCGCCGTCGTCGTTGACCACGTAGAGGCTTCCCCGGTCGACGGTTTCGACGGCATCGGCGACGCTGACCTCGGTGGCGGGTTGCCAGACCTGCCCGCCGTCCGATGCGACCGCGGCCATCTCCGCGTCGGCGATGCGAAACTCGTGTTCGAGCAGGCCCTCGTAGATCGTCCCCAGATGGCGCGTATCGAGGTCGGCGTAGTCCGCCAGCACGAAGGAGCCGTCGTCGGCCTCCGTGGTGCCGAGGCGGTAGATCACCTCCGCGATGTACCGATCCGCGACCTGATTGTCGGCGAGGAACTCGTGGGTCTCCTCGTCGAAGAGGCCGCCGTTGTACGGCGGGATGCCGAGCGACTTCTCGCCGGAGTCCACGAGGCGAAAGAGATCCTGCAGGCGCGACCACATGGTGGTCGAGTGCTCGCTGTAGTCCTCGAAATCGCCGCCCGCGTCGATCTCCTCGTGGATCTCGAATCGCAACTGGTCGAGGCTAAAGTGCTCCTCGTACTCGGCCTCCGAAGCGGGGTCGTCGGGGTGGATCAGCCCACGTGACTCGGCGTAGAGGACGAACATCAGACGATAGAGCAAGACGAGGGACTGCTCTTTGAGTTCCGCGCGGGCGGCCGCGTCGTCGGGGTCAATCCCCAGATCGTTGGTCTCGACGAACCCCTCGCCGAGCACGCGCAGGGCGGTGAAGACGTTGTCCTGTAAGTCCTCGCCGAGTTCCTGTGCGGCCGTCTCGGACTCCGACCAGACGGTATCGAGGAAGGTCGTGCCCGAGACCTCGCGGAAGGCCGCGGGGCGAAAGAAGAGATAGAAGTACTTGAACGCCTCCAGATCGCCGCGTTCGAGCAACTCGGGCAGGTCGACCTCGTAGTACGTTTCGGTGGCGTAGTCTTTGGTGCCGTACAGCCGCCACTTGCGCCCATCCGTCAGGACGCCCCAGCGCAGATCTTCTGGCGTGTGATCCAGATAGTACTTGGTCTGGTGGGAAGCGTCACGATAGGATCGTTGCTCGGCAAAGCGCTCGGTGAAGTCGGCGTTCCACTGCTTGGCTTCGAGCACCGCGCTCGCGAGGTTGTACATCGCCTGACTATCGCCCGATTTCTTCTTCAGGGACGCGCCGCGGCGCGCGTCCGCGGACTCGAACAGCAGGCGGTCGTTGTAGCCACTGCCATCGGGCAACGTGGTTTCCGAAAGCGTCCCGAACCCGAGCACGTCGAGCACTTCGTCGATCCAGCTCCCCAGTAGCTCGTCTTCCTTGTACGAGCTGACGAGGTCGCGTTCGTGCTCCCAGAGCTCCTGTAGCTCCGTAAAGACCGCCTCGGCCTCCTCGTCGCAGTCCCATGCATCCAGATCCTCGACACGCTCGTCCAGATAGTAGCCCGAAAACAGGTTCGAGTTCCGGTACGCCGTTGCCGAGAGCGTCGCCTGACTCATTACCTCGCACAACTGGACGCCCCGAGTATCAATGTGGGGGTCTTGACAGTTGCCCCCTACCCAATTGTCATTCGATATCACGATATGTTACATTGTACACAATGTTACACTTTCTCCCGAGGGAGGGGGAGAACGCGAAGGAGCCGCGATCTAGAAGTCCAGCAGCGTCGATCCGACGAGGTAGATCACGAGCGTCGTCGCAATGGCAGCACCTGCGCCGATCAGCGGGTCCGGTTCGGCAAGCGAAAGTCCAACCCCGATCGCGACGATCGAGCCGACTTCGAGCCCCGCACCGAGCACGCCTAGTTGTGCGCTCGCCGGGACCAGACGGCTCGCTTCCGTAAATCCGATCTCCTCCTCGACCTGTTCCTGTACCGCCGAGATTCCCATGAACCACGGCAAGAACAGATATGAGCCGACACTGCCGAAGACCCCGACGATCACACCGTAGGCGACACTCTCCAGCGCGAGATAGCCGACCGCACTGAATGCGACGAGGTTCATCACCGCCCCTGCCGCCCCGATCAGCGTGAACATGCGCTCGTTGATTTCGACGCTCGATTCCGAATCGTCTTCGAACTGCACTGTGGCATCTTCCATACGCGACAGTGACAGATGTTGGACAAAAAGTATGTCGGAGAGTGTCGACGCGTTACTCAGATTCGGATACGTCCCCACCAAGCCCCGCCAGCACGTCGAAGAAATCGGGGAAGGAGACGTCGACGTGCTCCGCGCCGGTGATCGTGGTCGGACCGTCAGCCACGAGTCCCGCCACGGCGAGCGACATGATGATCCGGTGGTCGTCACAGCCGTCGACTGTCGCGCCGGAGAGCTCGGTCTCGCCGCCGTGGATCGTCAGCACGTCGTGTTCCTCGGTCACCGACGCGCCCATCTTGCCCAGCTCGTCGGCCATCGCGCTCACCCGGTCGGTTTCCTTGTACCGGACGTGTTCTGCGTTCTCGATTCGGGTGTCGCCGTCCGCGATCGCGCCGAGGGTGGCGATCGTCGGTAGCAGATCTGGCGTGTCGCCGACATCGACGGTCGTACCCGTCAGGTCGCTGCGCTCGACGGTGATCACTCCCGCATCCTGATCCCAGTCGATCACCGCGCCCATGTCTTCGAGGATCCCGACAATAGCGCTGTCGCCCTGCGCGCTCGGGTGGGCACCCTGCACCTCGACGGCGTCCTCGCCAGCCACTGCCCCCATCGCGAGCAGGTACGACATCGAGGAGAAGTCGCCGGGCACGGAGTACTCGCCCCCCCCGGGCGCGTAGGACTGACCGCCTGCGACCGTGAACCCCTCGTCAGTACGGCGGGCATCCACACCGTAGGCTGCCATCAGTTCGGTCGTGATATCGACGTAGGGCGAGGATTTGAGTTCGGTTTCGAGGTCGATATCGATCCCCTCGTCGGTCACCGCGCCGGCAAACAGCAGCGCGGAGATGAACTGCGAGGAGACATCGCCCGGAATCGAGACGGTCCCACCCGAGATCGGCCCCTCGATGACGAGCGGCGCCTGCCCGTTCCCGCGACTGGAGCGGGCGCTGCCGCCGAGCTGGTCGATGGCGTCGAGCAGCGGGCCGTGGGGACGTGATCGGAGGGACGCATCGCCCGTGAGCACGGTGATACCATCCGCGAGCGCCGCGGTCGCGGTGACGAGCCGCGTTGTCGTGCCGCTGTTGCCACAGTCGATCACATCGTCGGGCACCTCGGGTCGCCCCCCGAACCCCGTGATGTCGAGTGTTCCATCGGTCTCACTCACCGCACCGCCGAAGGCCTCGACGGCCCGGCGTGTCGCCCGGATGTCGGCGCTGTCGAGCGGATCGTGGACCAGCGCGCCGTCGGCGTAGCCTGCAGCGAGGACGGCACGGTGAGTGTAACTCTTCGACGGCGGTGCCTTTGCCGTCCCGGTGACGGTCGACGGCGTGATTTCGACGTTCATATCCGCCCCGACGAACGGGAGGGGTATCACAGTACCGGAACGCCATCCGAACATCGAAGTCGGTCGGCACACAGAGGTCCGGTATGGGAGTACTCGATCGACTGCAATCGTGGCTGGGAATCGGCTCCGAGGCAGAGGAAACGAACGAGGCCGACAAGGACGACGAGAGCGAGTCCTCGGATCCCACCGGCCTCGATCCGGACAACGTTACGGAAGTCCGAACCGAGAGCAGTGATGACGCCGCCGAGAAACTCCAGAACATGACTGCCGACGACGATCGCGAAGAACCGTAGTGAGGATGCCACGGCACAAAAGCCCCGAGCTATATACTCGCTCGGTCCCGACCGTGTCGTATGGAACCCGACCTCTCCCGACTCGCTGACGCAATCGACGACCGCGGCGCGGACGGCTACCTCTTCGACGGCCACGACGACTCCGACCAGACCTACGTCTGTGGCTTCGACGCGCCGGATCCCTTCATTGCTCTGTACGATGGGGCCGGCGCACACCTGCTCGTCTCCGGGCTGGAGTACGGCCGTGCTGTCTCCGAGAGCCGTGCAGACTCGATCTCTCGGCTCGACGAGTACCACTATCAGGAACGAGCCGCCGAGGATGGTCCACGAGCGGCCCGGCTGGCGACGATCGCCGCCTTCCTCGCTGATCACGATGTCGAGTCGGTGCTCGTCCCCGAGCGGTTCCCGACCGGGACCGCCGACGGTCTGCGCGAACACGGCCTCGACATCTCCGTCGAGCGCGAGGGCGTGATCACCGAAATCCGCTCGGTCAAGACCGACGAGGAGATCGAACACGTCCGGCGCGCCCAGCGCGCCAACGAAGCCGCAATGGCCCGCGCCGAGGAGCTGATCGAGGGCGCGACGGTCGAGGATGGCCAGCTCGTCCACGACGGCGACGTGCTGACGAGCGAGCGCGTCAAGGAGGCCATCGAGATCGAGTTGCTGCGCCGCGGCTGTGCGCTCGACGAGACGATCGTCGCCTGCGGCGCGAACGGTGCGGATCCCCACGACCGCGGGAGCGGCCCGCTCGAAGCGGACGAGGCGATCGTCATCGACATCTTCCCGCGGGACAAGGAGACGGGCTATCACGCCGACATGACCCGTACGTTCGTTCGCGGGACCGCAAGCGACGAACTCCGCGAGCGCTACGAAATTACTCACGAGGCACACCAGGCCGCACTCGACGCCGTCGAAGCCGGTGCGACCGGGGCGGACGTCCACGACGCTGTCTGTGACGTGTACGAGGAGGCCGGCTACGCGACGCTCAGGGACGATCCATCCACGGAGATCGGCTTCATCCACGGGACGGGTCACGGGATCGGTCTGGACGTCCACGAACTCCCGCGCCTGAACCCCACTGGCGGCGAGCTACAGGCTGGCCAGATCATCACGATCGAACCCGGTCTCTACGATCCCGAAGTCGGCGGGATCCGCATCGAGGATCTCGTGGTCGTCACCGAGAACGGCTACGAAAACCTTACTGAGTATCCCAAAGAGCTAACGATGTGAAGTACCACGGGCGCGGTGGTCCGTGGCTTCGCCGTGGTCTCTGGCGTGGAGCCACTCCGGGTACCCCCACAGTGCCGAGTACCAGCAACCGCTGGATATGCTAAACTTGCTATTTTTGTGGCAGGGACGTCGACTGCAGCAGGTCCAGGAACGTATGCATATGTCGAAGTGACCTCCTCACCTGAACCAATTGAAGGCGAGGAGACCCAGCGCTTTGTCAGACCAGTTCCTGCAACGATTACCGAAGACCAAAACGTGCTGGCTCCGGATAGGCCGTTCCCGCCATACTCTGGTGGGGAACTCACGCTCCCTGCTGGCAGGACCTACGGTAACCACCGAGGCTTCGGCTGGAAGCATATCGACGAGACGACGACACTGAGCCAATCAGCGATCGGCCATGCGATCGAAAACCCGACCGACGCAAGACTCGAAGCTGGCGAACTGGGCTACGACATCGGCGAGCATCCCGCGGACGACGGCGAGATCCTGCTTCGCGTCCTCGACGGAATCGTCATTTCGGCCCAGGAGACGACGACGAAAGAACAGCTCGCGACAGAGGTGAGCCAGCAACAGGTCGAAGATCGGCTGGATGGGGACCCCGACCAACGGAAGCCAAGCGATCCCACTGGCAGCGAAAAGTCGTCGAGTACTACGAACTTGAAGAAGAAGTGCTCAGAGTGATCGGTATCCAGACTGTGTTTTAGGTCAATTACGACTACGTTGAACTATCCGATATGGGACTACTGACCTCAATCTATATTAAGACAGGGCCCGAACGATGGTGTATGACCGAAGATGAATCGAACTCCGAGGGCCTGATGGAACGCCAGACCACAGGTGAAGACCGCGTGCGGATGGTTGCTCGGCAGCTGTCGGAGCCACAGACGGCTAACTGGATCGCCTCCGAAGCGGGCTGGTCACACGAACCAACCAAGCGCGTCCTTGAGCGACTCGTCGAGGACGGCATCCTCCACCGTGACGACGGCGGTACTCACACGACATACTACCCTGATTACCGTCGCCAGGCAATGCAGGAGGCGATGCGTCTTCGAGACAGTGGACACACTGTCGAGGAGCTTACGGACCGGCTCGCCACTATGAAGGCGCAGATTCGCGACTGGGAGGACGAATTCGGCATTGAATCACCAAATCAGCTTCGTGGGACGCTCGCTGACGAATCTCTTGATGGCGACGAGGAAGATCGTCGTCGTGAGATCGCCCGCGAGTGGGACCACCTCCAGCGCCGCATCCAAATCGTTGGGTTCGCCATACGCGAATGGGATTTTCTGGCCCCAACGACAGAACCTGCTGAGGCCAGCAGCTAACGGATGTCGGTCCCGCATCCAGGTGGTGATCCGAACGCGAACCTCTACGACCAGCTAAAACGAGACGTCCTTGACCGCGTGCCACAGATCACGGCGGTCGAGTACATTCCAGACGATATCGAGGGAAAACAGCTGCGGGCAACTTTCGATCCGGTCCGTCTGGATCCCCCAACGGGCCCTGATTCGCCGGAACTGACCGTCAAGTGGTATCGACAGGAGCCACACGATTGGTTCCGCATCAACTACAACGATCCGAACACAGGCTTTCACGCTGGCTGGCACCAGGATGAGGATCATCCTGATCTCGGTCACGCGCATTTCCAGTACTCAACCGCTGATACGGAGGACCGCTGGGGGATCACACTCGAACATGAGACTCCCTCCCTGATTCTCTGGGAAATTGTCGAAGAGCTCCTCACGGATGTCCGTCCGACCTACCAGTACGCGAACGAGGAACCATGACACCCAGAGAACGCGCTGATCAGCCACTAGAGAGTTCCCTCTAGCGCTACCTTCAGGACAAGGGGAAAGGCCGCGGTGGCGACGGCGGGAACTATCGACGCAACGCTGCGCGCGAGCTCGAGGGGTTTACAGAATTTCAAGGCGAATGCCACGGGGCTTGACCCCGAGGCGGTTCACCGAGTGGGCATCTGGTGACCGCGGTGACGACGAACTCTCTCGGTATTGTCCAATCCATATGTGCTTGGTGGAGCCGTCACTGTTGGTGGCGGCTATCTCATGTATTCTGCGACAGCCGGCTCGGCTGAGGGAGAGCGACTCGAAGAAGAGTTTGCGCAACCGGTCCCGCCCACGGAGGTGAGCGATCAATGGGAAATTACAGCGGGCGCACGCATCGGTGGGGAGCTCACGCTCCCTGTTGGATCGACCTACGGCACCGACCGAGGCTTCGGCTGGGAGCACATCGACGAGACGACGACGCTGAGCCAGTCGGCGATCGTCCATGCGATCGAGAACCCGACCGATGAAAGACTCGAAGCGGTCGAGCTAGGTTACGTCATCGGCGAGCACCCCGCGGACGACGGCGAGATCCTGCTTCGCGTCCTCGACGGGATCGTCATTTCGGCCCAGGAGACGACGACGAAAGAACAGCTCGCGACCGACGTGAGCAGCAGTACGAGGTGAGCCACCAGCAGGTCGAAGATCGGCTGGACGGGGATCCCGACCAACGGAAGCCCTGCGAGCCTTGCAACGGCCCATGATAATTAGAGTTCGACGACGTCCCCGTCGTCGGCCCGGTCCAGCGAGTGGGGCGCAGTGACGATCCAGGTGGTCTCCGCGCCGGAGGCTCCCACGATCCGCAGTGTCGCGCTCTCGCCGGTCGCCAGCGTGGTATCGCGGCCGCCGGCGTCGAGATCGAACGCGATGGTGTACCGGTCGTCTCTGGAGGTGAGTACCGGCGCAGTCCCATCCGGATCCGCCGAGGCGATCACCTCGAAGGAGTTGCCGTAGGCAGCCTCGTAGCTATAATTCCGGACGCCGTCGCTCCCGATGTACTCGATCGAAGCCCCCGACAGATCGATCTCGCTCGCCCCCGGCGCGGGCATCACGCTTAGCCGAACCCGGTCGATCCGTGGCTCAGACGCGCTCGTGTCCACCGTCCCGGTCGCGCTCAGTATCAGGAGCTGGTTGGTCACCTGGTCCTGTGAGTCCTGACTACTCGTCTCCGCGGTGCTCTGCAGGGAGCTAACCGTCGTGATCATCATGGTGGCGGCGATGGCGGCGACGAGGATCATCGCGATGAAGACGATCAGCGTCTCGACGCCGACCTGTCCGCGCTGGTCGGTGGCTGCGTTCACTCCGCTCTCTGAAGACTCTACATCCCCGCAGGCCTAAAGATAGAAACCTAATCAGAGAGGTACTACAGCCCCAGCTCCCGACCGATCACAAGCTCCTGAATCTCGCTCGTTCCCTCCCCGATCTCCATCAGTTTGGCGTCCCGATAGAACCGCTGGGGCGCGAAGTCGGTGGTGTACCCGTAGCCACCGAGCGTCTGGACGGCTTCCTCCGCGACTTCGCGAGCCGTCTCGCTGGCGTCGAGTTTCGCCAGCGAACTCGCCTTCGTCACGTCCTCGCCCTGGTCGTACATCCAGGCCGCTTTGTGGGTCAGCAGTCGCGAGCGCTCGATCTTCCGGTCCATCGCGACGAGCTTGTTCCGGATGGCATCGAACTTCGAGATGGGCTGGCCGAACTGCTCGCGTTCCGTCGCGTACGATTTCGCGGCCTCGTATGCCCCCTGTGCGAGCCCGACCGAGAGCGCCGCGATGGAGATGCGCCCGCCATCCAGCGTGACCTTCGTCTGCGTCCAGCCCTCGCCCGGCTTGCCGAGCAAGCGATCCGCCGGCAGCCGGACGTCGTCGAGCTGAATCTCGCAGGTCGGGGAAGCGTTCAGCCCCATCTTGTCCCACACGGCGGTGACCTCGAAGCCGTCGTCGCCGGGATCGACGATAAACGTCGAGATGCCGTCGTAGCCCGCGCCGGGATCGGTCACCGCTTTGACGAGGATCGACCCCGCGACGTTGGCGTTCGTGATGAACTGCTTGGTGCCGTTCAGTACCCACTCGTCGCCGTTCTGCGTCGCTTCCGGCGCAGAGCTCGCCGAGCTTTGCTCGGCGGTGTCCGTCTCGGCGGTCGTGTCCATGTCGCTGGCGTCACTTCCGCTCGACGGTTCGGTCAGCGCCCAGCCGCCCATATGCTCGCCCTCGGCCAGCGGGCGGAGCCAGCGCTCTTTCTGTTCGTCGGTTCCGAACGCCTCGATGGGCTTCGAGGCAAGGCTGACGTGGGCGGCATAGGAGAGTCCGACCGCGCCCGACACCCGACCCAGTTCCTCGACGATCAGCGCGTACATGAGCTGGTCCCCACCCAGCCCGCCGTACTCCTCGCTCACCGGGACGCCCATGACGTCGAGCGCGGCCAGTTCGTCGAAGACCTCCGTGGGAAACCGGTGTTCGTCTTCGATCTCCTGGGCGATCGGCTCGATTTCGGCCGCACAGACCTCCCGAACGGCTTCGCGCATCATCCGGTGTTCGTCGGGGATCCGAAAGTCCATATTACGAGGTAGAGCAGGATGGGACATAAATACGACGAACGATCATGCAGGAACCCGTTCGCCGGGAGAATTTTAAGTATCGCCGACCTTGCCAGCAGTAATGGATCTGCGTGGTCTCGTGCGGGGGACGGTCGACTGGTCCGATCTGGAGGGCGTCGGCCGTGAACTCGCTGAACGCGCCGACGAGGAGTCGGTGCGTATCGAGTTTCTGGAGGCGGATAACTGGCTGTCGACGCCGTTGGTCGTCGACGAGCAGTGGTTCGTGAAGATCATCACGCCACAGAATGCGTTCGTCCACGCCGTGCTGACTGGCGCGCGCAACATCGGCGCGTTCTCCAGTGGGACGGCGGGCTTTTTCGAGCGTTTTGACGGGCCCGTTGAGATGGGGCGTCACGAACTCGACGCCAACGAGCGGATGGGCGAGATCGGGCTCAACACACCGGAGCCGGTTGGTGTCTTCGAGTACCAGGAGTTTGGCGTCGTCGTGCTGGAGTATCTCGATGACTTCCGTTCGCTCGGTGATCTCTCGCCGATGGAGAAGCTTTCCTACACCGACGAGCTATTCGAGTCGCTCGCCCGAATGCACGACCACGGGTTGGCACACGGCGACCTGCGAGCCGAGAACGTGCTCGTCGTCGACGGCGAGCTCTACTTCATCGATGCGACCAGCGTGCGCGAGGACGGGATGGACGGCGCACGCGCCTACGATCTGGCCTGCGCGCTGGCAGTCCTCGCGCCAGCGATCGATGCCGAGGCCGCAGTCGAGCACGCGCTTTCGCACAACTCCGTCGAGGACCTGCTTGCCGCCCGGGAGTTCCTCGATTTCGTCAAACTGCGCCCCGATCACGACTTCGACGCCATGCAGGTCAAAGGCGAGATCGAAAAAGCGGCTGACGCACCGCGAACCACGACCGGACAGTAAAACCATACATTCTCATACGCACGTCTAATTACTTCCTGCAGAGATGGTTTTTTCACGGTCGACGATCAACTTCAATCAGGTTCGACCATGACATATGGCCACTACATCGACGGCGAATGGACCGACGGGAACGGATCGGAGAGATTCGAGAGTTCGGATCCCGCAACCGGCGACACCCTCGCCGAGTTCCACCGCGGAACCGGGCGGGAAGTCGACGAGGCCGTCGCCGCTGCAGACGACGCGTTCGAGGAGTGGCGCGCGCTCTCCTACGTCGACCGTGCCGAGTATCTCTGGGAGATCTATCACGAGTTACGCGAGCGAACGGACGAACTCGGCGAAATCGTCACCCGGGAGTGTGGCAAGGAGATCAGCGAGGGCCGAGCAGATGTCGTCGAGGCCGCCCACATGGTCGAGTGGGCGGCGGGCAACGCCCGGCATCCACACGGAGACGTGGTACCGAGCGAGATCGGCTCGAAGGACGCCTATATGCGGCGTACACCACGGGGCGTCGTCGGCTGTATCACGCCGTGGAACTTCCCGGTCGCGATCCCCTTCTGGCATATGGCCGTGACGCTCGTGGAGGGCAACACCGTCGTCTGGAAACCCGCCGAACAGACGCCGTGGTGTGGCCAGATCATCGCGGAGATGGTCGAGGAAAGCGGCGTTCCCGACGGCGTATTCAACATGGTACAGGGCTTTGGGGACGCCGGGGCAACGATCGTCGACGACGACCGCGTGAACACCGTGCTGTTTACCGGATCGGCGGAGGTCGGTCACGGAATTTCGAATCAGGTCGGCGGCGAACCGGGGAAGACGGCTGCCTGCGAGATGGGCGGGAAAAACGCCATCGTGATCACCGAGCAGGCGAACCTCGATATCGCGGTCCACAGCGCTGTCATGTCGAGTTTCAAGACCACCGGGCAGCGCTGTGTCTCCAGCGAACGCCTGATCGTTCATACCGACGTCTATGACGAGTTCAAAGAGCGCTTTGTGGCGCTTGCCGAGGACGTCACTGTCGGGAACCCACTCGACGAATCGACGTTCATGGGGCCACTCGTGGACGCAGAACAGATCGAGAAGTTCGCCCGGTACAACGAGCTGGCCCGGGAGGAGGGCGCGACGGTCCTCGTCGACCGGGCCGAACTGGACGCCGATGCTGTGCCCGACACCGACGGCAACTGGGTCGGCCCGTTCGTCTACGAGATCGAGTACAGCCCCGAGCATCGCTGTCTCCGCGAGGAGGTGTTCGGGCCGCACGTCGCCCTGATCGAGTACGAGGGAGATATCGAGCGCGCACTGGAGATCCACAACGACGTGCCCTACGGACTTGCAGGAGCCATCGTCTCGGAGGACTACCGACAGCTCAACTACTATCGCGACCGGGCGGAGGTCGGGCTTGCGTACGCCAACCTGCCATGTATCGGTGCGGAGGTCCAGCTTCCCTTCGGCGGGGTCAAAAAGTCCGGCACCGGCTCGCCGAGCGCCCGCGAGGTGATCGAATCGGTGACCGATCGGACCGCCTGGACGCTGAACAACAGCAACGAGATCGAGATGGCACAGGGGCTCTCGGCAGACATCAAAACGAGCGAAGAGTAGCCGGGGCTGGCGGTTTCGAAAGTGAGAGGGGTGGAGTCGAGGCCGTAGTACCGGAGCCACCTAGGATGGCCCCGGCGTGGACGGGTCGAGCGCGACGAGCGTTGATTGCTGGCGCGACGTGAAAAGCGTCGTGCTGCCAGCATCCCTGCTTTGGGTCGTCGCCGTATAAATCTACGGTTCCGTCACTGGCGTCGATCCCGGAGGGCGGGAAACTCCTCCCGGACGCGCTCGACGACGTCCGACTCGATCTCCGCGGTTACCAGCGCGGGCTCGTCGTCCGAGGACGCGAGCGTCGTTCCCCACGGATCATACACCGTCGAGCGACCGAGAAGCGTCGTATCGTCGAAGGAGCCCGCACCGTTGACCGTAGCGACGTACTGCTGGTTTTCGATCGCGCGGGCCCGTGAGAGCGTCTCCCAGTGTTCCACCCGCGGGTACGGCCAGGCGCTTGGCACGACCACGAGCGTCGCGCCCGCTTCGGTGAGCCGTCGGAACTGTTCGGGAAAGCGCAGATCATAACAGGTCGTCATCCCGACGTCAAACCCCTCGAACTCGACGACGGTGTCGCGCTCGCCGGGCACCAGGAACTCGGCTTCCGCGGAGTCGTAGCCAAAGAGGTGGCGCTTGCGGTAGATTCCCTGCCGATTGCCTTCCCGGTCGAAGAACACAGTCGTGTTGGCGAGTCCGGATTCGGCTGGCGTCGATGCCGTCTCGGTCGCTCCCAGATCTTCGACGATACTCCCGGCGATCACCCCAATCCCGTGATCGGCCGCCGCGTCGGCGATCCGCGTCAGCGTCTCACCCTCCAGCGGCTCGGCGTACCGCTCGTAGACATCGAACGCGAAGTAGCCCACGTTGAAAATCTCGGGCAGGGCTACGAGATCGACACCCTGACTCGCCGCGCGTTCGATGGCGCTTTCGGCACGACGGCGGTTTCCTTCGATGTCCGCAGCCTCCACCTCGATCTGGGCCAGCGTGAGTTTCATGGGTTCGTTGTTGTATCCTCCCGGATCGCCGCTTCCAGATTGGCGAGTTCGTCGTCGAGGTTCGCCTCGAAGTAGCGCTCGACACCCGGGAGCCGACCGTCCACGATGAATCGATTGGTGAGCCGACTTCCCGTCCCGGTCGCTTCGATTTCGTGTTCGCCGGTGACCCGCATGAGTTTCGAGCGACCGACGAACTTCACGTACTCGGGGGGATCACGGCGGACGTCTTCCGTGTCGACGCTCGCGCTCCTGTTGACGAGCGGGATCGGCAGGTCGACCGTCCACGTCGCTTTCCGGCCATCCTCGTCGTCGAGGGTAAAATCGGAGACGACGCTTATCGAGCGGGCTCGTTGCTCCGGGTCGACGATGAACTCCCAGACGCGTTCCGGCGGCACGGGCAACTCGAACGTTCGCTCCACCCGGACAGTCATGTACTACCCTGACGACTACGCGGGTAAAAATCCGCTGGAACGGTTTAGCTGACCGTCACTTTCCACGTCGTCGAGCGCGAGCGTCCCCACTTCTCGATATCTACCTCATCTGCCTTTTCGGCCAGCGTGGGAAGCCGTGCACCGACCTGTTTTGCCGTCAGTCCCAGCGATTCGGCGATCTCCTTCGCTCGAAAATACCCCTCTCCTCCGGAGGCGCTCTCCCGCAAGTGCGCGACGATACGTCGCTCTTCCTCCGTGTACTCGGTCATCCTACCCCCTGATTAGGCATCAAGGCGCTTAACACTTTTCGCGCTAGCTGTAGACGTGCAGCGCGAGGATCGCCAGCGCGCCGAAGACGAGCACCGCGGCGAACCCGGCAGCCCCGACCATCTGCGGTGCGAGCGAGGTCGCTCCGACGTACATCACTGCTGCGCTGATCGTTGCGAGCACGCCGAACAGTACCGCATATCCGGTTCCCTTGTCCGTCGGCTGGGCCGACTGTGTAGTCATATACCGAGGTTTTTCCGGGGGAAACTTAGCTCTTGCCAGACGCCACAGCACCACGACGGATTTTTATGCGTCGCTGCCGAGGCTGGCAGATAGATGTCACTCGGCGCGCTCAAAGCTGTCTTGCTCGGCAGCAAGCTGAAGATCGCGGGAGTCGTGCTGGTCGGCTTCGTCGGAACAGTCGGACTCGCAGCGGGACTGGGAGTCATCGGTGTCCCCGGAGTTGCGGACGTACACAACCAGTTCGGTGCGGTGGACGACTCGACCACGGAGATCGAAACGGAGCTGATCATCGACAATCCGAACCCGATCGGGATCAGCTTTGGCGACGCGACGGTCGCGTACACCGTCTCGATGAACGATGTCGAACTCGCCGAAGGCGAGCGCGAGGGCGTCGAGGTCGGAACCGGGAACACGACCGTCGATCTGACGACGGAGATGGATAATCAGGCGATTCCTCCGTGGTGGGCCAGCCACATTGACCGTGGCGAGCGAAGCGAGATGGTCGTCGACGCCGATATCACCCACGACCGGTTCAGCCGTACCGCCAGCTACCAGTACGATCGGGAGGTCGAAACTGATCTGATCGGCGAGTTCGACTCCGAGGAACCCCAGCCAGTGAGCCCGGACGACGACTCGGAACTGGGACTGCTCACAGAGGTCTCCGATCCCCTGTTCTATATCAACGAGACGAGCGGTGAATGGGGCGACGTCTCCGAGGAGGCGACGCCGATGGAGATCGATTTTGTCGCGTACAACCCCCAGCCGGTGCCGCTGACCGTCACACAGCTAGAGTACGAGATCACGATGAACGACGTGGTGGTCGGGGGTGGCTCGACCGAGCGCGAGTACGTCATTGCACCCGACGCCGAGGAGACCGTCGAGACAGTCACCGTGATCGACAACGACAGCCTCGACGAGTGGTGGGTGACACATCTGGAGAACGAACAGACCACCGAGCTGGAGATGCAGTTCTGGCTCACCGTCGAGGTGGGTGGGGAGACGTTCCAGGTACCCGTCGAGGCGCTCGATCACGAGGAGACCATCGAGACGGATATCTTCGGCAACGAGACGTAGCTACTTGATCGTCGTGTGCTCGGACTCCTCGTTGAGCGCGAGATTCGCCGCGATCTCGGCGGTGCGCATCGCGTGTTCGGCCGTCTGTTTGAGACTCACGAGCACTTCACGGACCTGCAGGAGGTCCTCGTTGTCCATCTCGGGCAGATCCGAGAGGATCTCCTGTTCGCGGTCGCCGATCTCGTGGAAGCGCTGTCTCGCCTCGATAGTCTTGTCGTAGTCGCGTTCGACCGCGCTCTCGACCGCGAGTTCGGTAAGCTCGTCGACGTCGTCGGTGAACTCCCGGATCCGACGCACGGTATCGCTGTCGACGTGCAGTGAGTGGTCGTCGGTCTCCATAACGATCTCGGCGATGTCCTCGGCGTTGTCGGCGGTCAGTTCGAGGTTCTTCGCGATCGACCGGTAGCCGATCAGCGGGAAGCCGTCGCCGAGTCCGACGGCCCGCGCGAGGTTGGGGTTCTGATACGAGGTGAAGATCAGCCGCAGGAGGAGAACGAAGATCTTGTTCGCCTGCCGCTCGCGGTTCAGCGCGCGCTGAGCGAGATCCGGGTTCCCGTGTGCGAGGGCTTTGACTGCCTCACCGCGCATGGTCGAGCCCGTCGATTCGAGCCGTTCCAGCAGGTTATCGAGCGTGAAATCCTCGGGATCGACCGAACACCGGATCGCGATACTCTCGGGCGTTTCCTCGATCACGCCAAGGCCCATCAGCTGGGTCTCCGCGCGGTAGACCGCGTTGATGTGGTCGCTCGACAGCGCGCCCTCGGTCTGGTCGATCCGGATGACGCGCCGGCCGAGGACGTACTGGGCCACGATCGCGCGTTCGACAGCATTCGCATCGAGATCGTCGGCCCTGATAATCGCCTCCGAGTCGTCGGTGTTTGCCGACTCCGAGAGCACTGTCAGGGTTCCTTTGCCGCTCATTCGCAGGGACACCTCGTCGCCTTTCTCGACGTCGTGTTCGGCGGCCCATTCGGCGGGCAGGGTCATTGCAAGCGTCGACGGTCCGAGTCGTTGCACCTTACGCGTTTCCATGCCCCCATATAACGTGGTGGGGACCTTAGTCTTATCTATATTTGAGACGTTGAGAAGAAGTCATAATATTCGCGCGTGAGTGATAATATGCGTGAATACACTCGCAGGGCTAGCGAACCTGCATCATCCGCTGTTCGAACCGTCCCACACGGACTTTCGTCCACCCACTGAGGGCTTCGTCCGTCTCCTCGTCGCCCGTATCGACACGGAGTACGTCCAGCCCGTCCAGCTTTGCCTTTGAGGCCACGATCTCCACGTCACACCGGTTGAGTACGGTGGGGGAGATCTGATCGTTGCCACGACCGAACACGAACCCCTGCCCGCCAATCGGCGAGACGACAGCAACGTTTTGCTCGCCCAGCGCGTCGAGGATCTCGGCTTCGCTTGCATCCGTAACCAGCAACTCCCCTGCAGGCCCATCCTCGGACGCCGTTGCCCGCCAGACATCGACGCCAAGTGGGGATCCCGCAAAACCCAGTTCCCGCTTGATCGCGCCGACCGTACTTCCAGGGCCGAGGACGTAGGTCGTGCCCGGTATAACTGACGCCGCGAACCCGGCTGCAAGTGTTTCGACGCTGCCCCCGCCGATCTGTTTGCTTGCCTGTAGCTCGTCGGCGACTGGCACGGGTCGCACAGCGCGTAACTCCGTCTCGACCGCACCGCCCCGATAGGCGTCCTCGTCGATGTCGTTTATTTCTCGGTCCTCGACACGGTCGAACGTCGCCGCGATTCGCCCCGCGTCCCGCGGTGTCACGCCGAACACCGACGAGTAGACCTTGACGCCCGCGGGGACGCCGAGCATGGGCGTCTCGACGTCCGCCTCATCGAGGGCGTTCGCCACGTCGACCGCAGTACCGTCGCCGCCGACGAACAGCACGAGGTCGACCTCGCGGTCGACGAACGCCCGAACCGCTCTGTGGGTGTCTTCGGCGCTCGTCTCTCCGGGTACGCCCCCCGCCGGATCGGTCACCACGACGGGATCGAACCCTGCCTCGCGCACGGCGTCGGCTCCCATCACCCCGCCTGCGGCAAACGCTTCGACCGATGAGTCGTGACGTGCGAGCGCGTCGAGCGCCGTGACTGCCCGATCGACCGCCCGCGGCTCGGCTCCGCGTTCGATCGCCTCCACGACTTTCCCGTCGGTTCCTTTGAGGCCAACGCGTCCGCCCATGCCAGCAACCGGATTCACGACGACGCCGATACGACGCATACCTCGGTGTAGCGTGGCAACCAATAAAAGGGCGGCTGTCAGGTATTCGCAGCCAGCTACCGACCGGCTGTCGGTTACTCGGCGACCGCCGCGGACTCCGTCCCGACCGTCGGCGTCGCCTCCTCGCTGAGGACGGCGTTCACGACAGCACCGAGCAGAATCAGGATCGCGCCGAAATATAGCCACGTCAGGAAGAGCAAGACACCGCCGAGTAGCCCGTACGCCTCGAAGTTCGCGGCGTAGGCAGTGTAGATCTGGAAACCGATCTGCAGGCCGATCCAGCCGACGGCAGCCACGACAGTGCCGGGCAGTGCCCGCCGGACGGTCATCCCCGTGGGCGGCATCACGTAGTACAGCGGCAGAAACACGACCATCAGGCCGAGTATCAGGGCGAGCCAGCCGAATACGTCGATGAAGGGAAGGTCGACGACAGTCGGTCGACGGATGAGCGCCCCCACGCCGACCATGACGACGACCCCCAGCCCGACCAGCAGGAGGACTGTTAGCCCGTTCCGGATCTGGCGCGGCAGGGTGGTCATCACATCCGGTTCGTAGATCCGGTCGAACGCCATATCGACCGCGCGGATCACCTTGATCGCCGACCAGGTCAGCCCGAGCAGGCCGACGATCGACGCCCCTGCCCGACCCTGTGGGTTCCCAACGGCGTCGCTGACGAGTTCTTCGCCCGACGAGGAGAGGTGCTGCTCGACCACCGCGACGATCCGCTCGGCGAAGGCCTCGCCGCCGACGAGTGAACCGATCGACAGCGTCAACAGTAGTAACGGGACGATCGAAAAGAAGGCGTAGTAGGCGATACTGGCGGCCAGAAACGTGACGTTGTCCTCGCTCACACGATCGATCACGAGGCGTGCGGTCGCCTGCGCGTCCATAGGTCCCGTACGTGCTCGCGGCTTAGTAAACCAGAGGCCCCAGAATGCTTCTCAAAGTTTAAGAGACCACGCTGGAAACACGAGCCTATGAACCCGATGCCTCTCGAAACCGCACTGCCAATGTGGGAAGCCAGTCTCGTCGTCCTCGGCGGAAGTATCCTGCTCACGCTCGCGTGGCTGTTCTTCCTGTACCGATAACTCGCTACTCGTTTTCTTCGACCCGAACGTCGACACGCTCGCGGAGCCATCCGGCCGCCGACTCGACTGCAGCGATGTCGGTGCCTGTCAGCTTGATGCGGACGTACTCGCCGGGATAGACGCCGACACCGACGTCGAACCCCTCGCGTAGCTCCTCGATCCGATCGAGGAGGGCGCTTTCCGGCTCGTCGATCGAGACGGTCTCGGCGTACCGGTCCTCGCCGACGAACTCGGCGGCGATCGACTCGAACATTCCCTTCATTTCGGCGGGCACGCCCGGCAGGACGTACACCTCGTCGTCGACGACACAGCCCGGCGCGACCCCGACATCGTTGTGCAGCGGGCGCGCACCGGCCGGAATGTGACTCGTGCCCTCGGTGAGATCGTCGCGAGCGTAGCCGCCCTCCTCGACGATCCACTCCAGAGCCTCCTCGTTCGGTTCGACTGACCGACCGTACGCGGCTGCAACAGCCTCCATCGTCTTGTCGTCGTGGGTCGGCCCGAGTCCACCGGTGACGAGCACGGCGTCGTACTCGACGCGGTACTCGTTGACCACGCGGGCGATCTCGCCGACACGATCCGGGACGACGGCGATCCGCCCGACGTCGACGCCGCGCTCGTCGAGGCGCGCGCAGATCCAGGTCGCGTTCGTGTTCGTCGTGTCACCCGTCAGTATCTCGTCACCGACGTTGACCAGCGCGACGTGCATACCCGGTCGTTACGGCGTCGAGAATAAAAACGCGCCGGGAGCCGATCGGTGATGCCCCCTTCCTCCAACACTTCGAACTGTGAAGCGTAATACTACAGATTTTGTAGTGTATTACTACATATATTGAAGTATACTACTACAGATTTCGAAGTCAGTCGTCAGCCGCTGTCGGTGACTCCCTGTCGACCGCCAGATCCGCCGGATCGACGGTCGAACACCGGACGATCGGATCGAACTGCTCGATCGCGAACCGGTCGCCACTCGTAATCCCACGGGCATCGCGTGATGTCAGTTGTCGGTCGACGAACCGCCGAGCGACCAGGGCCAGACGGCCATCACCCGCTTCGATCTCGGCCTGGGCTTCCGCAAGGAGCAGACTCGCGGTGAACACGTCGAAGGCATAGTGGGCGAACCGTTTGGCCGAGAGCTGTGCGTACTCGCCGTCCTCCGTCGCGAGCGTGGCTACCGCGGCGGTGAGGTCGTGGAACTCCTCGGTAACGGTCTCGACGGCCTCTGCAAGCCCCGGATGGGAGACGCTGTCGAGACGCTCCTGGACGGCGACGGCGAAGGGGTCGAACGCGTCCTCCCGATCGAGCGCGCGCAGTACGTCCAGCGAGAGGATGTTCTCCGTGCCCTCCCAGATCGGCAGGACCTGCGCGTCCCGGAGCAGTCGGTGGGTGACGAACTCGTTGACGTAGCCGTTCCCACCCTGAATCTCCATGCCGTAGGAGGCTGTTTCGACCGCCATTCGTCCCGTCCGGAGCTTCGCGATGGGTGTGAGGAGGCGCATGAGCCGATACGCCTCGTCGGCCGACTCTCCAGCCCGCTCCGCGGCGACGTGTTCGGAGAACAGCCGCGCCGTCTCGAAGGTAAAGGCGGTCGCCGCCTCGTGATCGACAGCCATATCGACGAGATCCTCGCGCATCAGCGGGTACTGGTCGATCGTCTCGCCAAAGGCCTCGCGGTTCACCGCCTTCACTTTGCTCTCTAACAGGACACGGCCCATGATCCCGCAGGCCGCCGCAGCGTTCGAGAGCCGTTCGAGGTTGAGCATCTGTGCCATCTGCTTGAACCCGTTTTCGGCCTCGCCCACGAGATACGCCTTCGTGTCCTCGAACTCGACCTCACCCGTCGGTACGCTGATCGTACCGAGCTTGTCCTTCAATCGCCGGTAGCGCTGGTGATTGAGGCCGCGGTCTACAGTGGCATCCGCCCGTTCGGCGCGGCGTTCCTTGGTCAGGACGCCCTCGTGTGGGTCGCCGTGCGGGACGAGAAACATCGAGAGCCCCGCCGTCCCCTCGGGTGCGTCCTCGGCTCGGGCGAGCGCGAGCGTCCCCTCGGCGTCGATGTTGGAACAGAACCATTTCTCGCCGGTGAGCCGCCAGCAGTCAGCCTGGTCGTCGTATGTGGCCGTCGTCTCGGTCGCCCCAACATCACTGCCGCCCTGTTCCTCGGTGAGAAACATCGCCCCCTCGATCAGCTCGTCGTACTCGCGGCTGGTCAGCGCCGCGAAGTACTCGTCGAGCTCGCCGTTGTCGAACCGTTCGAGCACCAGCGCCGCGCCGCCGGTCATCGCGACCGGACAGGCGAGCCCTGGATCGCTGTAGGAGAGGAGATAGAGCAGACCGAGGTTGTGGCTCATCGGCATCGGCTCGGAGCGGCCCGGCGGAGCGCGGAAGACGTCGGCGATGACTCCGGAACCGTAGGCCAACCGCTCGTTCTCGAACTGCTCTGTGACGTACTCGACGCGATTGCACAGGCTGCCGTACCTGTCGTGGGTGCGCAGTTCCGGGCCGTGGTCGTCGACGTAGTCCGCGGTATCCGCGATGACGTGACCCGATGCCGCGCCAAAGGCGGAGAGCCGGGGTTCGGCCCACTCGAACTCGTCGTCCTCGTAGACGCGCGCCAGTTCACGCCGAAGCGTCCGGTCGAGTTGCCAGTAGTTGACGCCACGCCCTCGGTCGTACTCGCTGTAATCGTACCCGTTGGTCATGCGCCAGTATTGTTAACGAACGATAATAACAGTATCCGACGTGGTGGCCGTGGACGGGTCGCGCTATCCCATCCCCGGCGGTGGCTCGTCGTCGTCGAACTCGTCGGGCTGTTCGACGTTCAGGCCCATCTCCTCGCGTTTCTCCTGGATCGCCTCGATCTGACGTTTCCAGTAGACGTAGCCCCCGAGCGCGACCAGTGAGAAGACCGCAACCGATCCCCAGAAGATGTACTGGTTCCGTTCGAGGTAGAACTGCACGGAGAGCGAGGAGCTAACCGAGTCCCAGACGATGTGGGTCCGGCCATCGATCTCCTGACTCTCGCCACTCCGCGGGCTGATGTGGCCGATCAGGAAGTCACTCGCCGCGTAGCCTTCCGGGAGGATCACTCGATAGGAGCCGGAGACGTAGGCCGGTTGGCTCAGCTGTTTGGACTGGGTACTGGACGTGAAGGCAAGCTGTCCCTCCTCGTCGTCCGGGAGGTGAATGACGGTGCTGTCGTCGCCGTAGTCGACGTCGAGATCGGAGCCGTTGATGAACTCACCGTCGGCCGAGCGGTACTGGACCGCACGGATCTGGACCGGGCTATCGGTCGTGATGCCACGCTGATACAGCGTCAGTCGATCCTGTCCCGAGACGTTGTAGACCGCGCGATACTCGGTGTCGCTGATGAAGCCGCCGGGCTCGTAGATATCGATCACGACGTCTTCCTCGGTCTCCCAGTCGTACTCGGCCTCCTCGTCGAGCTGTTCGTCGGAGATGCCGCCGCCGAGACACCCGGCGGTAACGGCGAGCAGGGCAACAGCCACGGTGGCGACGAGCAGACGCGTGTTCATGTGGTGGAAGGCGGGCGATCAGGGGACGACTGCCCGGAGTTCGGCGGGCAGATACTGGCCGATGCTGGCGATCAGTCCCGGTGGATCGGTCGATTCCGGACAGACGATGCTCTGTTCGAGCAGGCCGAGCCGCTCGACGGTGATGATGTCCTGTGCGTGCCCGGCGCGGTTGACTGTCGCCCGGACCTCGGCGCGGGTCGCGCTGTTGACGTTGACCCGCCCGTCGCCGCGGGTCCACTCGTAGAGGCGGTCGATCTCCGCGTCGGCGAGGCGGGAACCGTCCGGATCGTAGACAAAGCGCATGGGCATGTGCTGGACGAGCCCGAACCGTTCGACGATCTGGTCGGGGCTGCCACGGCCGAGATCGAGTTCGGACGCCGGGATCAGGACCTCGCGTCCGGCGTCGAGCACGAACCCGTCGTCAGTCCACCCTTCGAGCGTGCCGACGTAGGTCTCACCGGACTCGAACTGGTCGGTGACCGCTCCCCATTCCTCGGTGAGGAGGTTCCGGGCAGCCACGGCGTCCGGCCCCTCGATCGTAACCGAGGGGAAGTCGTCGTGGCGAATGCCGATGTCGAACTCGACGTCGAGATCGCCGATATCGTTGTTGACGAGCGAGCGCAGCGAGCCCTGTGCGCGATCGCGCGCGTCACCGCCGATATACAGCTTCGTTGCGAGAACGACCATCAGACCTCGACCTCGTTGTCGAGGTTGAGTTCGTCCCGCAGGTTCTCCAGACGTCGATCCATCGCATCGACGAGATGGGTGTTCTCCATCGCCTCGACGGGGGAGCCACACTCGGGACACTCGAAGCCAAAGTCCATCGCCTCGCCGAACTCGAAGCGGATCGAACAGACCTCACAGAGATAGAACTCGTGGTTTCGCTCGTACTCCCGGCGCTCGTCCAGTGCCTCGTACAGCCGGTGCATCTCCGCTTCCAGATTCTCGGGGATGTTCTCGTACTCGAAGGTCCACAGGTAAGTCAGCCAGCCGGAATCCTCGTCACGGAGCCGTCGATACGTCGCCAGGTCATTCTCGTAGAGAATAAACAGCGCCCGGCGGACGTCGTTGAGTTCCATGTCGAGTTCCTCGGCCAGTTCCTCGTCAGTTACCTCGCCGTCCGGGGGGGCCGCCGCGACCGGCATTCCCTTCGGACCGACGAGCTCGTGCAAGTACTTCTGGATGACGGGATCCTCGAGGAGCTCCTCAAAAGCCATTGTTACCGGTAAAAAGGCCCGTGCGTTTAAAAGTGCTGTTGTCGACACTCGTCAGGCTTCGGCCTGCCATTTCCGGATCCGGTCCGCACTGACGCCGTCGACCTCACCAGCCACGTCGTCCGCTGGCGCGCCGGTCAGGTCGTCGATGCTCTCGATGCCCGCCGCGGCGAGCTTCTCGGCGGTCTTCGATCCCAGCCCCTCAAGTGCTTCCAGATCCGTCCCGGAGTCGCTCTCGCGGGCCTGATATTCCCGGTAGTTACAGATCGGACAGCCCAGCTCCCACGGCTCGTCGTCGTTGTGGACGAGCAGCTCCGGAAGATCGTGTTCGTCACAGCGCTCGTCGGTGACCTCGATCTCGCCGCGCCGGGGGAGCGGCAGCGAGTAGTCACAGTCGGGATATCGGTTACAGCCGACGAGTCGGGAGCCGTTTCGCAACTGCTTGATGACGAGTTCACCGTCGTGTTCGTCGCCACACTCGGGACACGCCCCGATCACTGGTCCCTCGCCCGCATCGTCGGCTTTGCACTGTGGACAGCCGTGGACGAACGTGCTGCGCCCCGCGAGCATCTTGACGTGGTTCAGGCCGTGGTCCTCACAGACCTCTTCGAGGATGAGCGGCTTGCCCGTGCTCGGCAGCGGGAGCGTGTACTCACACTCGGGATAGCCGTCACACCCGATGAATGAGGAGCCGCCGCGGCTCCGGCGCAAGAGCAGGTCCTCGCCACACTCCGGGCAGGGGCCGAGTCGCTTGTCGGCCTTGAGTGACTTCTGGAGGTGGTCACCGATCTCCTCGCGCGAGTCAGTGAGATCCTCGAAAACGCGTTCGAGCATCTCGCGGGATTCGGCAGTGACGTCGTCGAGCGTCGCCCCGCCCTCCGCAATGGCGGTCATGTCGGCTTCGAGTTCGCTCGTCATCTCCTCGCTGACGACGCGGTCGGCGTACTCCTCGGCAGCCTCGACGACCGCCATCGCGAGCTGTGTCGGTCGCGGCGGGTCGTTCTCGATATAGCCGCGATCGTACAGTTTTTCGATCGTGTGGTGGCGGGTCGACTTCGTACCGACCCCAAGCCCCTGCATGGTCTCGATGAGTCGCGACTGGCCGTATCGCCGCGGGGGCTGGGTCTCCTTTTCCTCGATACGATTATCGACGATCGACAGCTGTTCGCCCTCGTCGACGTCGGGGACGTAGTTCTCGTTCGTGCTGAAGTACGGGTAGACGTCGTGATAGCCCGCTTCGAGCAGCCGCTTGCCGTTGGCCTTGAACGTCACTGCCTCCGTTTCGTGTGGGAGCTCGACGTCGACCGCCCCGGCAAGCTCGGAGACGACTTTCAGGTGCTCCCACGTGGCGTCCTCGGCGAGGGTCGCGAAAAATCGACGGACGACGAGTTCGTAGATCTCCCATTCGTCCTCGGAAAGGTCGGCTCGTTTCGGGAGTTCGTCGGTCGGGTGGATCGGCGGGTGGTCGGTGGTCTCCTCGTCGCCCTCGGTCGGCTCCAGTCCGTCGAGGTCGAGCAGTGATTCGGCGTCCTCGCCGAACGTGTGGTGGCCGACGAAGGAATCGAGCAGGTCCTCGGGCTCGAGGTCGTCGGGGTAGACCGTGTTGTCGGTTCGCGGGTAGGTCATGTAGCCCGCGGTGTAGAGATCCTCGGCGATGCTCATCGCCCGCTGTGCGGAGTAGCCAAGCGAGCCCGCGGCGCGAATGTACTGTGTCGTATCGAACGGTGCGGGCGGCGTGTCGGTACGGGTTCGCCGGGAGACGCTGTCGACCGTAACCTGCCCGTCTTCTCGGGCGATTCGATCGTAGATCGCCTCGGCGACCGGCTCGTCCCAGACGCGTTCGGCCTCGTTGCCGTCCTCGTCGCGATAGAAGTACTGGGACTCGAAGGCCGAGCCGTCCTTGTCGAGGTCGGCGAAGATCTCCCAGTAGGTGTCGGGATCGAACGCCTGAATCTCGCGTTCCCGGTCGACGATCAACTTCAGGGTCGGCGACTGGACGCGGCCGACCGAGATGAAGTCCTGGCCGAGCTGGCGGGCCGACAGCGAGAGAAAACGGGTGAGCGCCGCCCCCCACATCAGGTCGATGACCTGCCGGGCCTCGCCCGCTGCAGCCAGATCGAAATCGAGCTCTTCGGGCTCGGAAAAGGCGTTTTGCACCTCGTTGTCCGTGATCGAAGAAAATCGCACGCGGTCGATCGGCACGGAGTCGTTGACCTCGCGGACGAGTTCGTAGGCCTCCTTGCCGATTAGCTCGCCCTCGCGATCGTAGTCAGTGGCGATCGTGACGCGGTCGGCCTGCCGTGCGAGCGAACGCAACGAGGCGACGATCGACTCCTGTGTCGGTCGTTTCTCGACCTCGGCGTCGATCAATTCGACGGGCTCGACGTCGCGCCAGTCGCTGTACTCCTCGGGGAAGTCGACCCCGACGACGTGACCGGAGAGGCCGATACACCGCTTGCCACCCCATTTGTATACGTTGACGCCGTTCTGGCGTGACGACGAGGCGGAGCCCCCGCTGAGGATATCGGCGATTCGACGCGCTGCGTTGTCCTTTTCGGTAATGATCAGTTCCAAGCAAACCACCCCCGACAGTATGTGTCGGTCGTTGTCAGCAGTAGAGCCAGACCGCTGGTAAAGCTTTCGGGGTCGGGAACCACAAGAGAACGCCGGGCTTCGCCGAATGGGGGACTACTCTTCGTCGAGCAGATGGACGATCCCTGTCCCCTCGACGAGGACCGTATAGCCCGCATATTCGAAGGAGACTCGCAGTTCGGAGTCACTGGTTCGTGCACAGAGTCTGTCGAGCGCTTCGGGATCGACTGCATCGTAGAGTGGGGGTAGATCGAGCGGATCGCGGTCACCGGTTTCCGCGACGAGCGAAACGACCGCTTCAGCGGTCGATCCACTACCGTCCGGTTCGAAAATGGCTTTCGGCCCCTCGGCTGCGAGCGACGTCCCATCCAGTGTCGCACTGGACTCCGTAGACAGGTCGTGAAAACTCTCTTTGTCCATACTCACCCTCCGACACCTATCAACTTGAAACCTCTCCCCTCATTATTTTCTGCAGACATGTGTGCTGGGCTTCAAGAATACACATCTCGGCGTGCCGGACGTTTCTAGTCCGCCAGCTGCTCGCGGAGTAGCTGGTTAACCGTTCCCGGATCCGCGCTTCCGCCGGTCGCGGCCATCACCTGTCCGACGAGGAAGTTTAGCGCGTCGTCCTGCCCGTCGTGGTAGTCCTCGACTGCGTCGGGGTTCTCGTCGATAGCGTCCGCGACAGCCGACGCGACGGCATCGCCGGCGGTCTTTTCCAGCCCTTCGCGTTCGACGACGGTCTCCGGATCCTCGCCCTCGTCGAGCATCTCCCGGAGCACGAGCTCCTCGGCGTTTTTGACCGTTATCTCCCCGGTGTCGACGAGTTCGACCAGCCGCATGAACTCGTCGAGGCGATCAGCGACGTCCGTGATGGCCATATCCCGGTAGTTGAGTTCGCCCAGCAGGTTGTCCGCGACCCACGTGGCGGCGAGGTCCGGGTCGAACGCCTCGGCGACGTCCTCGTAGAAGTCAGCAACCTGTTTCGTCGAGGTGAGTTTGCTCGCGGCTTCCTCACCGAGCCCGTACTCCTCACGGAACCGTTCGCGGCGGGCAGCAGGGAGTTCGGGGATCTCAATGCGCTCTTTCCAGTCGGCGACCTGCAGCGGGGGCAGATCCGCCTCCTCGAAGTAGCGGTAGTCCTTTTCTTCCTCTTTCGAGCGCATCGAGACGGTGATCCCCTTGGACTCGTCCCAGTGGCGGGTCTCCTGTTCGACGCCGCGGCCGCGCTGGATCGCGTTGCGCTGGCGCGTGACCTCGTAGGCCAGCGCCTTTTCGGCCCCTTTGTGACTGGAGATGTTCTTGACCTCGGTACGGTTGGCCGCAGCAAGCGCCTCGTCGCTGAGTTCGCCGTCGCCGTCACGCTCGTCAGCCTCGATCAGCGAGATGTTGGCGTCGACGCGCAGGCTGCCATCGCGCGTGCTGTCGAAGACGCCCAGATACTCCAGGACCTCCTCCATCTTCGCGAGGAATGCCCGTACTTCGTCGGGACTGCGGAAGTCCGGTCTCGTGACGATTTCGAGCAGCGGGACGCCCGCGCGGTTGTAGTTAACCAGCGTGTAGTCGGCCGTGTCGATCGAGCCGCCGACGTGCTGGAGGCTACCGGGGTCCTCTTCGAGATGGGCGCGCTCGATGCCGATGGCGCGGCGGTCGCCCTCGACACTGACTTCCAGCGCCCCGCCCTGACAGATCGGCTCGTCGTACTGGGTGATCTGGAAGTTCTTCGGCAGGTCAGGATAGAAGTAGTTCTTCCGGTGAAAGCGGGTCTCCTCGGGGATCTCCGAGTCCAGCGCCTTGCCGACCTTGACGGCGGCCTCGACCGCCCCCTCGTTCAGTACGGGTAACGCGCCGGGCAGTCCCAGACAGACGGGACAGGTGTTCGTGTTCGGCCCGGACTCGTCGGCGTCGGTCGAACAGCCACAGAAGATCTTCGTCTCGGTCTCTAACTGGACGTGGACCTCCAGTCCGATCACGACGGTGAGGTCGGCGTCCTGCTGGGTCGCCTGCGCGGTCATTGTGAGTCGCTTCGGGGTCCGACTGCTAAAGGCTAACGACACCGAAACGACCGCACATACCGGCTCAATCGAAGAGCGTCCTGGCTCTGCGGTATATCGGCGATTCCAGCCAGTCGCGAGTTTCTGCAGCGCGATCGAGTTTTTCGAGTGCCGTTTCGCGAGGCAGGACATCGCGCTGTACGAGTGCTTTCAGGACTATCGGGGAGATGGCCACCTGCCCGTCGACGACGGACTGGAGTTCGGGCAGTGCTCGCAGATCATCAGTGATGAGGAAATCCGCCGATAGATCGTTCGCGAGACGGGCGGTAGTCGCTTCCCCCTCGTCGATACGGGAGGATTGCACCGTCGAACAGTCGGTCGGGTGTCGCTCGATCGACGATCGGTTCTCGATCACAGTGCGTGCTGCTTCGCCGTGAACGTCGTCGTACTCCGCCGTGTTTCCGAGCTCCTGGATGACCGTTTCCGTGGTGTGTACCTCGAACTCCGAGAGGAAGACGTCGAGCAAATCGATACTGGCGATGGTAACAAGCGCACTGGTATCCGCGACGATCATCAGAGTCCTGCCAGATCGTCGGCCATCTCTTCACCGCTCTCGAGCAGCTGCTTCGAGGCACGGATCGCTTCGGCGTCCTGTCGACTGACGAACTCATCGAGGACTTCGAAGTCGATCCGTCCGTCGAGATACAGATCAACGACTGCTTCCCTGAACCGGTCGTCATCCTCTACCGATTCCAGATATTCGTGCAGTGCCTCTTTGAGTATCTCCGTTCGGTTTTTATGGGTGATCTCGGCTGCGACATCCGCTTTCTGGACCAGACTTTCCGGCAGCCGGAAGTTCACTCGTCTTGTCCCCATGGATGTATGTACGTTGTACCCACACATTCAAATAGTTGCTCCCTCGTTCACAGCGGGTCGGCCGATCCACAACATATTTCCACCACCGATGGATCCCTACCAATATGTCCGACTCCAATCCGACCGACATCCCCTTCGGACTGTCACCAGTACAGCTCCAGTCGCTTGGTCTGCTACTGTTCGGTATCGGCTTTTTTTCGCTCGTGCTGTACTTCGCCGAGGACGTCACGCTCGATCACGCGCTCTGGATCGTCCTGTTCGTGTTCACCGGCGGGATCATGATCGGCTACGGCTCGGCAAAGCACAACGCTGACGGCTGGTAGCGCGATAGAATCACATCAGAAAGTTATACATTGTCTGACGCGGATTTATGAGGCCAGAGCGTACGTGTCATAGATATGTCGAACGACCGCGTCGAAGAACTCGAAGCGACGGTGTCGGAACTGGAGTCGACGATCCGTGGCCTGACCGAGGAGCTCGTCGAAACCAAAGAGCGCGTCCGAATGCTGGAGAACGAAGTCGATCCCGAACCGGCCGCAACGGTTGGCTCCACGGGGTCGGAGGAGAGCATGCCAGCAGAACCCGAGGGGGAAGCCGCGCCCGAGGACGTACAGGAGGCCGCAGCCGAAGCCGATAAGACGGATGAGGACAACGCTGAGGACGAACCGGACGACTCCGGGCTGGGCGACGACATCATCGTCGCCTGACTCGGACCGTCACGTCCGCGTCACTCACCATGCATATCAAAGAGATCGTTCTTGACAACTTCAAGAGCTTCGGACGAAAGACGCGGATCCCCTTCTATCAGGACTTTACGACCGTTAGCGGGCCGAACGGCAGCGGAAAATCCAACATCATCGACGCCGTGCTATTCGCGCTCGGACTGGCCCGTGCACGCGGTATCCGCGCACAGAAACTGACCGACCTCATCTACAACCCCGGATACGACGACGGCGACGCCGCTGCGGGACCGAAAGAGGCCAGCGTCGAGGTCGTGCTGGACAACGCCGACGGAACACTCGACCGGGGGCAGGTGGTAAACGCCGCGGGCTCGGAGGATGTCGGCGATATCGAGGAGATCACCATCCGCCGCCGTGTCAAAGAGACCGAGGACAACTACTACTCCTATTACTACCTGAACGGACGCTCGGTCAATCTCTCGGACATTCAGGATCTGCTCGCACAGGCGGGCGTCACGCCGGAGGGGTACAACGTCGTCATGCAGGGCGACGTGACCGAGATCATCAACATGACGCCCCACCAGCGCCGCGAGATCATCGACCAGATCGCGGGCGTCGCCGAGTTCGATGCAAAAAAGGAAGACGCCTTCGAGGAACTGGAGGCCGTCAAAGAGCAGATCGACGAGATACAGCTTCGGATCGACGAGAAGGAAGCGCGCCTCGAACAGCTGAGCGACGAGCGAGAAACTGCCCTTGAGTACCAGTCCCTCCGCGAAGAAAAGGAGGAGTACGAGGGGTATCTCAAGGCCGCCGAACTGGAGGACAAACGCGCGGATCTGGATGGCGTCGAAGACGATATCGAGGAGCTAGAGGACGAACTCGATGAACTCGAACGAGAACTCGACGAACGGCAGGGACGGGTCGTCCGTCTCGAAGAAGACCTCGAAGACCTGAACGCAGAGATCCAGCGCAAAGGCGAGGACGAACAGCTGGAGATCAAAAGCGAAATCGAGGGGATCAAAGGCGATATCGCCCGTCTGGAGGACAAGATCGAGGCGACCGAGGAACAACGCGACGAGGCGGAAAACCGTCGGCGCGAGGCCTTTGTCAAGATCGATCGCAAACAGGAGGAGATCGACGATCTCGAAGCCGAGATCCGCGAGACGAAAGTCCGGAAGTCCTCGATCGCCGCGGATATCCAGAGCAAGGAGTCCGAACTCGCGGAGGTCGAGGCCGAGATCGACGCGATCGACACCGAGTTCGACGAGCTAAAGGAGCAACTGGCCGAGCGGAAGGCGGACCGCGAGTCGATCAAGGAGGAGCGAAACGACCTCCAGCGCGAGAAGGATCGCCTGCTCGATGAGGCGCGTCGACGCTCGAACGAGATTTCCGATCTCGAACGCGAACTCGACGACGCCGAAGAGCGAATTCCGGAGCTCGAATCCCAGATCGGAGATCTGGACGCCGAGTTGCAGAAAGCGACCGCCAACCGCGAGAACATCCAGGAGGTCGTCGACGACCTGCGACGCGAGAAGCGTTCGACCCAGGAGCAACTCTCCGAACTCGACGAGAAGATCCAGGCCAAACAACAGGAGTACGCGGAACTGGACGCTCGCGCCGACGAGAGTGGGGACTCATCCTACGGCCGAGCCGTCTCGACGATTCTCAACGGGAATCTCGATGGGGTCCACGGGACCGTCGGACAGCTCGGCGGAGTTCCAAAGGAGTATGCGACGGCCTGTGAAACCGCCGCAGGCGGGCGACTGGCGAACGTGGTCGTCGACGACGACGGCGTCGGCCAGGACTGTATCGACTACCTGAAATCCCGCAACGCCGGGCGGGCTACCTTCCTGCCGATGACCGAGATGCACAGCCGGAGCCTCCCCTCGAAGCCCTCGGATCCCGGCGTCGTCGACTTCGCGTACAACCTCGTCAATTTCGACTCCTCGTACGCGGGGATCTTCTCGTACGTGCTCGGGGACACGCTCGTCGTCGAGGACATCGAGACCGCCCGGCAGTACATGGGCGACTACCGCATGGTGACACTGTCGGGCGAACTGGTCGAAAAAAGCGGCGCGATGACCGGCGGCTCGACGAGCGGGTCGCGATACTCCTTCTCGAAGAGCGGGAAGGGACAGCTCGAACGGGTCGCAGAGGAGATAAACGAGTTGCAAGACGAACGCGCTTCGCTCAAGGAGGACCTCCAGTCGGTCGAGGAACGCCTCGACGACGCGCGCGACCGGCAGACGAAAGCCGCAGAGCAGGTACAGTCGATCGAGTCGAAGATCGAGTCCACGGAGGGCGATATCGAGGAGATCCGTACGGAGATCGAGCGCAAGGAGGATCGACTCGAGGAACTCCGCGACGAACGCGAGGACGTCGACGGTCGGATGACCGAACTGGACGAGGAGATCGACAGCAAGGAGTCGACACTTGCCGACATCGACGCCGATATCGACGAGCTAGAGTCCGAACTCGCGGACTCGCGGATCCCGGAACTCACGGCGGAAATCGAGGAGATCGAGGGCGAGATCGACGACCTCGAAGACCAGCAGGACGACCTCGATGCCGATCTCAACGAGTACCAGCTCGAAAAGGGCTACGCCGAGGACGCCATCGAGGAGCTTCAGGAGACCGTCGAATCGGCACAGAACCGCAAAGCAGAGTGCGAAGAAGAGATCGCGGAGTACGAAGAACGGATCGAGGAAAAAGAAGCGGAGCTCGAAGAAAAGCGCCAGGAGGTCCTCGATCTCGAAGACGAACTGGCCGAACTCAAAGACGAGCGCGAGGCGCTCAAAGCGGAGCTTCGTGAGGCCAAATCCGCCCGCGACGAGCGAGCAGATGACGTGAGTCGTGTCGAGAGCAAGCTCTCCGGGAAGCGCGAGACAGCAGAGCGTCTGGACTGGGAGATCGACGAACTCGAAAGCGCGGTCGGCGAGTACGACCCCGAGGAGATCCCTGACCATGACGAGGTGACCGAGACCGTCGAGCGCCTCGAATCGGAGATGGAGGAGCTGGAGCCGGTCAATATGCTGGCAATCGAAGAGTACGACGACGTCGAGGCCGAACTCGACGAGCTAACTGAGGGCAAGGAGACGCTCGTCGAGGAGCGCGACGGCATCGAAGAGCGGATCGACTCCTACGAGGCTCAAAAGAAGGCGACGTTCATGGACGCCTACGAGGCGATCGACGCGGAGTTTCAGGATATCTTCGGACGCCTCTCGAACGGTACTGGTAACCTGTATCTCGAAGACGAGGCCGACCCCTTCGAGGGCGGCATGACGATGAAGGCCGAACCGGCCGACAAGCCGATTCAGCGCCTCGATTCGATGTCCGGCGGTGAGAAGTCACTGACCGCGCTCGCTTTTATTTTCGCGATCCAGCGGTACAACCCCGCGCCGTTCTACGCGCTCGATGAGGTCGACGCCTTCCTCGACGCCGCGAACGCCGAGCGCGTCGGCGAGATGGTCGATGAACTCGCTGGCGACGCCCAGTTCATCGTCGTCTCCCATCGCTCGGCGATGCTGGACCGCTCCGAGCGTGCGATTGGTGTTACGATGCAGGACGACAACGTCAGCGCGGTAACGGGAATCCAGCTGGGCGAACTGGAGGGTGACGCCGAGGTGAGCGCGGATGACTGAAGAGGACATTCCGCTGGATATCACGGGTCACGACTCTCGCTCGGACAGCGAATCGCCGCTGCCCGAGGAGTTTGTCGACGACGAAGGGGATACGGGAAACGGTGACGACGTGACGGATACGGACGAGGACGGGGTCGAACCCGTCGAGTTGCTCGTCGGGATGGCCGAAGACGGCGAGATCGACCCGTGGGATATCGACATCGTCGCGGTCACCGACAAGTACCTCGATCTACTCGACGAAGCTGACCTCCGGACATCGGGACGAGCGCTGTTTTACGCGAGCGTCCTGTTGCGGATGAAAGGCGACCAGCTGCTTGCGGGGCCCGACGAGTCCGATCCGGAGCCCGAGCCATGGGAAACCGCCTTCGAGGAGGCTCCAGCCGATGCTCCCGCCGGGATCGATCCAGTTGCAGGACTCGAAGCCGAGATGGAGCGTCGGCTCGACCGCAAGAGTGCGCGTGGGAATCCCGAGACCCTGGACGAACTGGTCCGGGAACTGCGCGAGGCCGAGCGCAACTCGCGGTGGAAAGAATCCCGCGAGTACGACACCAGCGGCTCGCCACAGGGGTTCCAGCGCGGCACCCAGACGCTGGATTACCACTCGGGTGATGATTTCCGGGCCGACGAAGAGCCGACCGAGGCGGAAGTAACCAGCAACACCCACGGTGAGGACATCGAGACGGTAATCGAGGACGTCCATGCGACGCTGCGCGAACAGTACGAGGCGGGGCGTGCGGAGGTGCTCTACGCCGAAATTTCGACCGCGGGTGGCAGCCGCGTGATGACGTATTTATCCTTGCTCTTTCTGGCGAACCGCGGGCACGTCCGGCTCGAACAGGACGAGCTGTTCGGCGACCTCTGGGTTCGGGATCCGAACGCGGTGACCGGCAGTGAAGAGGCAGTGGCGGACTGACGAACCTCCGATCCCAGATTCGTTACTCATTCCATTTGAGAGAAAGTGTTATATTTTGTCGTGGTGTATGGTATCGTATGACACCCGAACGAATGCGTGAGCGGCTCGAAGAATCGGGAGACAGAATCGATCTCGACCGCTACGTCACTGCACTCCAGTACGTGCGGGACGACGGGCGGCGTCGGTGAGCTGTGGAGCGGTAGACGGTCCCGTTCAGGAGAGCCGCCAGCAGTCCTCGCCCGCGTCAGTAGTTCCGGCGTACTCGATCTCTTCACGGCGTTCCATCTCGGTGAGCACCTCGTCCATCCGACCGGGCTGTGCGATCTCCATCTCGATGCGCTGGACGTCGTGGAATGCGGCGAGATGGTGTCGCAACGACTCCTCGTCGAACGTCTCCTGATCGGCTTTCTCCATCACGCCGGTGAGGAGATCGATCATATCCTCGATGAAGTTCCAGGGATAGACGATCCACGCCCACTCGTCGAGTCGCTCCCCGACGAAGTCGGGCTGGAACTCGCTTGTACCGAGCAACTGGAGCGTCGCCGTTCGGACCTCGCCGGGGTTTCGCTCCTCGACGTACTCCTCGGCGCGTTTGATCGAGCCACCGGTGTCGGCGATGTCGTCGATGATCAACACGTCCTTACCCTCGACGCTTCCCTCGGGCATCGGATAGCGGACCTGTGGCTCGTCGGCTTTCTGTCCGGTGCCGACGTAGTGTTCCATCTTCAGGCTCGCCAGATCGTCGAGTCCAAGGAAGTCACAGAGACATCGCCCGGCGAACCATCCCCCACGGGCGAGCGCGACGACAACGTCCGGCTCGAACTCGGCGGTCTTGATGTCGTCGCTGACCTCGCGACAGAGCCCGTAAATGTACTCCCAGTCGGTAATCGTGCAGTTGAAGTCGTCCGGAAGGTCGGACATCGGTATCACTCGGTAGGTCACACCGCAGTCTCTAAAGCAGTTGGGTTTGCGGTCGGACCGGCGGATCCACTCGCCGTACCGGGAGCGCCACCCCTTTTCCCGCGGTCGTCACCACTAATGCAGTGGTCCCCGTGTGTCCTGCCATGAACGACGAGGAGACGATCGAAGTCAGTCTGGTCGACGCGTTCACCGAGGAGCCACTGACCGGCAACGCCGCGGGAGTCGTCACCGAGGCAGACGATCTCGCGGACGAGCAGATGCAGGCCATCGCCCGGGAGCTATCGGTGAGCGAAACGGCGTTCGTAAGCGAGAGCGACGAGGCGGATCGGGCAATTCGCTACTTTACGCCGCAAGAAGAGGTCGATCTCTGCGGCCACGCGACTGTCGCCATGCACGCCCACCTGACCGAAACTGGCGCGATCGAACCGGGAACCCACACGCTCGCGACGAACGTCGGCAGTATCGAGATCGAGGTTACCGACGACGGCGTCGTCTGGATGGGCGGTGACTCTCCGACGGTACGGCCGGTCGAGATCGAGTACGGACGACTGGCTGACGCGCTCGGGATCGACGAGATTGCGCTCAGCGAACCGGGGGTCGAACTGTCGCCCGCCGTCGCCTCGACCGGTGAACCGTTCCTGATGGTCCCGGTCACGTATCTTCAGGCGTTGCTAAACGCCGAACCGGACGACGCCGCGATCGACGAACTCTGTGCCGCGGTCGACGCCACCGGGATCTACGCGTTCACGTTCGACGCGCTCGATCCCGACTCGACGCTGCACGCCCGGGCGTTCGCGTCGCCGGTGGGCATATCGGAAGATCCCGTAACGGGGACAGCAAGCGCGGCAGCCGGAGCCTACCTCCGAGAGATGAACGCCTTTGGGGGCGAGCTTCCCGAGGAGATGCTGTTCGAGCAAGGGCACGTGCTAGATCGTCCGGGCACAGTTCGCGTTCGGGTGGGTGACGGGATTCGGGTCGGCGGCCACGCGGTTACTTCTCTGGAGGGTGAACTGGCGGTTCCGCCGGCCGAAGACGACGAGATCGTCGAGGTGTAGTTGGAACGGGTCGGTCCCGCTACTGATTGTCTGTCGGCGTGTTCGTCGGCTGGTCGGGCGTCGGCGGCTCGTCGCCAGTATCCGGTTCGGTCGGCGTCGGATCGCCCTCGTCCTCCAGATCAGTCGTCAGGGCCTCGGCGTGTTCGTCGACGCCGAGGCGACCGACCTGCTGGCGCGTCGTCTCGACGTCGGCGTGGATGTCGGCGAGTCGGTCGTCCAGCACGTCGAGGATCTCACTTTTGACCGTCTGGGTGTCGAACCGATCGGCCATCTCCGACTCCGTGGCCTCCGTAAGCGTCATGTAGAACGCTGCGGTCTTGCCGATCTGCCAGACCACGAATCCAAACAGGATCAACAGGGATCCGAGCACGATGTTCGTAATCTCGATCGATCCCCCACCGGACTGGCCCGGGAGCTGACTCATGACGATGTCTACGAAGCCGAACCACACTCCTGTCACGGCGAGCGCGAGGCCGAGAAGGAACGAGACGAGTGCGATACCACGGTAGTAGATTGTCCATCGTAACGCTTCTGTCAGTTGCATCGCCGGAAACCATTCACTCTGACTTAATAAACGTTGGTCGGAAGATCTATTCAGGGGCTGTGGAAGAGCTACTCGCTACCGAGTAGTATTTATCATGATCGTTCCGGTAAATTATTGTCTTCGCTCGTAATCACTCCGAGTACAGATGCCAGTATATTGGCTGGACGAGATAGGGGGAGACGATCTGGATATTGTCGGTGGTAAAGGAGCATCGCTCGGCGAGATGACGGGAGCGGGCCTCCCCGTTCCGCCGGGGTTCGTGGTTAGTGCCGGAACGTATCGGCTGTTTATCGAAGAGGCGGGTATCGACGACGAACTGTTCTCCGTCGTCGACGTCGATGTCGAAGATTCGGCTGTGCTGGCCGATGCAGCGGAGCGAGCGCAGACGCTGATCGTCGAGACGGAGTTCCCCGAGGATGTACGGACGGAGATACTCGACGCGTACCGTTCGATCGGAGTCAGTGACGGGAGTGAACGAACGGAGCCGTTCGTCGCGGTCCGGTCGAGTGCAACAGCAGAGGACCTGCCGGACGCGAGTTTCGCTGGGCAACAGGAGACGTTTCTCAATATCCGCGAGGAGGGCCTGCTCGAACGGATCCGCGAGTGCTGGGCATCGCTGTTCACACAGCGGGCGATCTACTACCGGCAGAAACAGGGGTTCGACCACAGGAGCGTAAACATCGCAGTCGTTGTCCAGCGAATGGTGGACGCGGATCGGAGCGGTGTGCTCTTTACGAGTCACCCCTCGACAGGGGATCCCAGAATGATCGTCGAGGCGGCGTGGGGACTGGGCGAGGCCGTCGTCTCTGGTGCCGTCTCGCCGGACAACTACGTGATTGATCGAGCGGACGGGGATGTCCTCACCGCGACGGTCGCGGACAAGAAGGTCATGCACGTCAGAGACGCAGAAACCGGTGAGACTGTCGAGAGCTCCGTTCCCGAACACCGGCGACAGCAACGGGTCCTCTCGGACGAGGAGCTCCACGAACTGGTCGCCCTCGGCGAGCGCGTCGAAGACCACTACGGAAGCCCACAGGACGTCGAGTGGGCGATCGTGGACGGCGAGCTATTTTTGCTTCAGTCCCGTCCCATCACGACGATCGGCGAGGGAGAGGACCGGGAGGGCGTGACCGCATCGACTACTGACGTACTCGATACTGGCACACCAGACAGTGGTACAACCGATGGGAGCGGGACGGTTTCGGAGGAGACGGGTGAAGGCGAGGAGCTTATCAACGGACTCGGTGCGAGTCCGGGAACGGTCACGGGTCCGGTACGGGTCGTCGACAGGCTCGACGAACTCGACAGGGTCAACGAGGGCGACGTAATCGTGACCGAGATGACGACGCCAGACATGGTCCCTGCGATGAAACGGGCTGCAGGGATCGTCACCGACGAAGGTGGGATGACGAGCCATGCGGCGATCATCTCCCGGGAGCTGGGCGTGCCCGCCGTGGTCGGAACGCAGAGTGCGACGGTCCAGCTTGATGACGGGCAGGTAGTCACTCTCGACGGCAAGCGGGGAGCCATCACGAGTGGAACCAGCGCGAGTAGTTCGGAGCCCACCCCAGATGTCGAGGCGATGCCCGCGGAGACGAAGCCGATGACCGCGACCGAGGTAAAAGTCAACCTCTCGGTCCCGGACGCTGCGGAACGTGCGGCCGCGCTGGGTGCGGATGGTGTCGGACTGCTACGGATCGAACACATGGTGCTGTCGCTCGACAAGACGCCCGAGCGCTACGTTGCTGATCACGGTGCCGACGCGTACGTCGACGAACTGATCGACGGGATTCGAACGGTCGCAGATGCGTTTTACCCCCGCTCCGTCCGGGTCCGGACGCTCGACGCGCCAACCGACGAGTTCCGTGAACTACAGGGTGGGGACGACGAACCCCACGAGCACAATCCGATGCTCGGCTACCGGGGGATCAGGCGGAGCCTCGACAGGCCAGACGTGTTCCGTCACGAACTTGAGGCCGTAAAGCGCCTGCACGAGATGGGCTACGATAACATCGAGATAATGTTCCCGCTCGTGACCGATGCGGATGACGTGCGTCGTGTTCGTTCTCTGCTGTCGGAGGTCGGGATCGATCCGGACAAACGTAACTGGGGCGTGATGATCGAGACGCCTGCGAGCGCGCTTCAGATCGAGGAAATAGCGGATGAAGGGATCGACTTCGCCTCGTTCGGGACGAACGATCTCACCCAGTACACGCTTGCCGTCGACCGAAACAACGAGGTCGTCGCGGATCGGTTCGACGAACTTCACCCGGCAGTGCTTGAGCTGATAGAGTCGACGATTGCAACCTGTCGCGAACACGGCGTCGACACCAGCATCTGTGGGCAGGCCGGATCGAAACCGGAGATGGTCGAGTTTCTCGTCAAGGCGGGCGTCTCCTCGATCAGTGCGAATATCGACGCGGTGCGGGACGTCCAGCGGGAAATAAAACGGGTTGAGCAGCGCCTACTCCTCGACTCCGTCCGGTGAACTGACCGAATCGACCGGTAGCCCCCACGCTTTTCCGTGCTGTCGTGGCTGATTCACAGGAGTGGCAAGATCGGGACGAACTCGTTTAGGATGCCGATCAGCACCCGGATGGACGTGTCCAGCTAGCTGAGGAGGAGTTGCGTTCCGAGTCGTTCCCCGTCGTCGAAACTGTACGTTTATTGGGATCGGCACGAAAGACCGCGGGCATGAGCGATGCGGATTCACGAGGGTCGAGTCGATGACCGACGAAGCGACGGTGTTCGTCCCGGGACATATTACGGGATTTTTCACCATCTCGGAGGACGACGATCCGACGAAAGCCGGGTCACAGGGCGCTGGCCTGGCACTGTCCGATGGCGTGACCGTCACCGTGCGGGCGGCCGACGAGCGTGCCGTGTATCTCGACGATACCAGTATCGAGGTCGAATCGGTCGACCGCGTCCTCGACGCCCTGAACGCGGACGTGCTCGTCGATGCAGAAAGCGACCTGCCGCTGGGTGCTGGGTTTGGTGTTTCGGGGGCACTCGCGCTGGGGGCAGCGATTGCGACCAATCGGGTTCTGGATCGGGGGCTCTCGGAGAACGAATTGATCACTATCGCACACGGTGCGGAAGTACAGGCGGGGACTGGCCTCGGCGATGTCGTTGCCCAGGCGAAAGGCGGGATTCCGATCAGACTCGAACCGGGCGGCCCACAGCACAACATGCTCGATGCGGTTCCATCGCGCGCCCGAGTAGAATACCTGCACTATGACGAGCTATCGACGGAGTCGGTGCTCGACGAGCGCGGCGAGCAGCTCAACAGCGCCGGAGAAAAGGCACTCTCACTGCTCGTACAGGAACCGACCCTTTCGAGTTTCATCTACGCCTCGCGTGGGTTCGCACGGGAAGCAGAGTTACTGACGCCACGGGTCGCCACAGTCATCGACGATGTCAGCGACGCTGGCGGTCAGGCCTCCATGGCGATGCTCGGTGAAACGGTGTTCGCACTGGGATCGGGACTCTCCGATGCGGGCTACGAGCCGGAAAGCTGTAGCACGTATCCGGCTGGCGCAGTGTTCCAGTGACTCCAGATGCCGAACTGGAAGTGAGGACATGTGAACTTTTCAATCGGTGAATGACACCTCTCGTTCCCTGGGGTTGATTTTTCATATAACTACTATACACAGCAAAAATTTTTGCTTTTGAATCAGCAAACTACATCACATAGCGTCTACAACCGGATATATCGCGAAACTGCAGTCGTTGCATCTCCAGTTATCATTAATAATAATTGCCGGAAGGTTTTTTGATTGATCAGGTAAAGGTGGTAGCGAATGGCTATTGATGACGCCGACCAGTCGGGGTCACGTGGATTCGAATCCGCCGATGAGTCGGCCGCTCCCGCCGAGGACGAGCAGGAGTCGTCCTCGGATGCTGTGCGTGTCGGGGAGTACACGTGGGCCGATTTTATGGAGGAGTTTGGCTACGGTGATGAAGTCGACGATCTCTATCCGGATCCCCCCGAAGAAGAACTCGGTCTGGACAGTGGCGAAGACGAGGAGCTCGAGCCGCCGAAGCCGACTGGCGATGACTGGCAGAATACGTCGCTCGATCCGGCCACCTATCTCGGGTTCCAGCCGGACGGCTTTACCGATGTTGTCGCCGACTTTGCCGCACCGTGGGCGAAAGACTGGGACCGGACGCTCTGGTCGTATATCGACCCGATGCAGACTGCCGCGGTCAAAGACGAGTACGAGTGGGAACACTTCAAACAGGAGTTCTACTACGAGGGCCGTGGTACGGACGTCAAAGCGCCCAAGAACTCGGATGGCGAGCCGGTTCCCTGGGAACCATCGGACTATCTGGGCTTCGATCCGGACACCGTAGAGGGCCGTCTACATGCCGGTGGCGACCGGGCGGAGATACTCTCCGATCTCATCGATGAACGAACGGTCAACGTTCGCGAGGAGGTCGAGGAAGACGAGTTTTTCACTACCGACAGTGGCTACACAACGGTCGTCAATCGGTACGATCTCGAAAAGGCCGTGCCGATGGCCAAAAAGCTCCACTTTCGCGAGGAGAACCGGTACTGGGTCAACAAACCCTACGCCTTCGTCATCCTCTTTCACTCCGAGAAGGAAAACGAGAAAAAGTACTACCTGATCGAGCCCCACCAGAACGAGATCGAGGACAATCTCCGGGACTTCCTCACTGGAAAGCTCCGGACGGCGATCAAGTACGCTGACGACGAGATAGCGACCGCCGGTGACGAGGAAAGTCGTAAGGACGTCCTTGATCGAGAGACAAAGCGGCTTCTCAGACGCTACGATCTGTTCAGCGCTACCGCCGACCAGGAAAGCGGCATCGTCGACGAAATCAAGAAGCTGATGGGGAAAGACGTCGAAGATGACGATGAGGAGCGGCAACTAGAGGGGATCGAGGTCCGCCCGGAACCCGCCGTCCTTGCCGACGATCCGGAGTCACTAACGGAGTATCAGGTCGAGAAGCTGCTCTACCTGCTGAAACGTGACTTCATCGGTTACGAGCGGATCGACGGTATCAAACACGACATCAACGTCGAGGATATCTCCTGTGACGGCTACAACTCGCCCGTCTTCGTCTATCACACCGACTACGAGCAGATTATATCGAACGTCTATCACGAGGAGGACGAACTGGACGACTTCGTCGTCAAACTGGCCCAGCGTTCCGGGAAGGGTATCAGCAAGCGGCGTCCACAGGTCGACGCCACGCTGCCCGATGGCTCACGATCACAGCTCACACTGGGCCGGGAAGTGTCCGACCACGGGACGAACTACACGATCCGGCAGTTCAAAGACGTCCCCTTTACGCCGATCGACCTGATCAACTGGAACACCTTCAGCCTCGACGAGATGGCCTTCCTCTGGCTCTGTATCGAGAACCACAAGAGCCTGATCTTTGCCGGCGGTACCGCATCTGGGAAGACGACCAGCCTGAATGCAGTGTCGCTGTTCATCCCCTCGAACACCAAGATCGTCTCCATCGAGGACACCCGGGAGGTCGAGTTGCCACAGCGAAACTGGATCGCCAGCATCACTCGACCCTCCTTCTCCGACGACGACGAGGGCGACGTCGACGAGTTCGACCTGCTGGAGGCCGCACTGCGACAGCGCCCTGATTACATCGTCATGGGTGAGATCCGTGGTGAGGAGGGTCGGACGCTGTTTCAGGTCATGTCGACCGGCCACACCACCTACACGACGTTCCACGCAGACAGCGTCGGTGAGGTGCTCAAACGGTTCACGACCGAACCGATCAACGTCTCGAAGACGATGTTCACGGCGCTGGATCTGGTCTCGATCCAGACCCAGACACGGGTACAGGGTCACAAGGTCCGTCGGAACAAGGAACTCACCGAGGTCAACCACTACGACGCCGAGAACGACGAGATCAACGTTCAGGATGTCTATCAGTGGCAGGCCGAGACCGACGAGTTCCTCAAGATGGGTGAGTCGAACACCTTAGAAGAGATCAAGTTCGATCGTGGGTGGGGTCAGGAGCGACTCGAGCGGGAGCTGGAGGAACGGCGGACGATCCTGGCGTACCTGATCAAGAACGATCTCAGCGAGTACAGCAAGGTCGCGGCGACGATCCAGGCGTACATCAACGATCCGGACACCATTCTCACGCTGATCGCCAACGGACAGCTAGAGGACAGTCTGGAGGACCTCCGCGAGATGGAAAGCGTTCTGATCGATGTCGATCCCGAAAAGGAAGCGCTTGTTCCGCGCCCATCCGCCAACGAGGAAGGGATGAACGAGGCCACAGACATTCTCGAACGCGCACAGGAGTCGATCTTCGAGGAGTATCGTGGGAAGACGCCGAGCGGACTCTCTACCACGTTGGACGACATGGCAGAGCCGGAGGACACGGAGGTCACCGGCGAGACCGACGAGTTCGAGTTCGACGCGGCGGACGACGCGTTCGGCGTGGATGAAGACAGCTTCGACTTCGGTATGGACGATGTCGACGATCCTGGCTGGCTCTCGGAGGAGGACGGGTTCTTCTTCGGCGGCGACGATGTAACAGGGGAAGCGAGTGCGGACGCGGGCGGAGCCGATACGGTTGCAACGGATGCACGGGATGCGATCGAGAACCTTTCGGCAGAGGCTACCGATGTCGAGGATACCACGGAGTCAGGGTCCGACCTACCGGCGACCGTCCCTGACGAGGAGTCCGAAGAGACTGCGACTGCCGATTCGACCGCCCCGGACGCATCGGGAACGGCTCCCTCACCTCCGGAAGACGAACAGGTCGACACTCCTGCAGTGGGATCGGACACCGAATCAACGGAAACGGGGGGTGATGGTACTGCTGAGGAATCGACTGATGCTCCACAGTCTCCGGAAGCGGCGACGGAGAGCGGAGAGCCGGCCGACAGCGGTGATGCTCCCGTCCCTGACGAGCCGCCAGAACAGAGTACAGAAACACAGGCGTCTGCAGACACCGACGAGCCGGTTAGCCCCACGTGGGATGACGACACAGGCGGCGATTCTGACGTTGGGGGCGACGACGATTCGGACGGAGAACCTGCCGACGACACCGCGAGCGTCTTCGGGGAGACGCCCGAGTCTGGTGTGTTCAGTGAGCGCGACGATCCGGACGGCGGTTCCCTGTTCGATGATCGCGACGAAGCACCGTTCGGCGAGGATGCAGGGCCGGTCGAGACCGACGTCGAGCATCCCCAGGAGTCCACGCCAGCAGAACCGGACACAGAACCCGAGGGGGAAGCGGAGCAGCCCGCGGACGACGAGTCCGAACCGGAGATTACGATCGAAGTTCCGGATGAGGGTGCGGCTACGACAGAGGGCGAGCAAGCGTCTGACACTACCGAATCCGCCAATGGATCCACGGGGACTGAGACTCCCGACGAACCGGAGGTTGAACCCCCTTCAGAGAGTCCGGCTCCCGTCGAACGGGAGGTCGACCAGTCCAGGGAGACGGTCGATCCCGACGAGCCCAGCGAACAGGGTACAGAGCCGGATCACCCCGAGGCGGAGGGTGACGAGGACGGTACCGTCTTCGACGAGATCGATAGCGACGAGGACGGTACCGTCTTCGACGAGATCGATAGCGATGAGGGCGAAGAACACGACGGTGGCGTGATCGACGAGCGGATAGAAGGATTCGAGTACGTCGACTTCGACGCAGAGGACGGTGAGGACTGACGATGAGCCTCGACAGGACTGGGGGCTCCGGTGGCGGCGTTGGCTCCGGTGACGGTCTTGGCGATGCGTTCTACCCGCTGTACGAGCGACTGTTCGCCGACGATAGCGACTTCGTCGCCGACGTCGAGCAGAAACTGGCCGAGTCCCGGATGCCGTCGACGGTCGAGATGTACATCTCGCGGGCGCTCGCGATCGGCGTCATCAGCGGCGTCATCCTCTGGGCGCTGGGGACGCTGCTAGGCTACTCACTGGTCGCCATGGGGCTGTTCGGGCAGGACCCACTGCTTGGCATCCCAATCGCGAACGAGGCCCTGCTGGAACTGGTTATCAGCCTGCGTGTCCCCCTGGTTATCGCCGTTACTGGACTCGTCTTCGGGACGATCGGGTTTGCAGTCGGCTTTGGCGCACTCGTTGCGGTCCCGTACTCCCGGTCGTCCGCACGGAAACGCGAGATCAACATGCTGTTGCCCGACGCGGTCTCTTTCATGTACGCCCTCTCGGTGGGGGGGTTGAATCAACTCGAAATCCTCGAAGCGATGGCCAACGCCGAAGACACCTATGGCGAGGTGGCCCGTGAGTTCCAGACCATCGTGCAGGAAACCGAGTATTTCGATACTGACTACCGGAGTGCGATCCGGAACCAGGCGATGACATCGCCCAGCGACGAGCTGAGTCAGTTTCTGACGGATATGCTCTCGATCGTCAACAGCGGCGGGGACATGCAGAGCTTCCTCGACGACAAAAAGGAAAAGCACATGCGAACCGCCAAACAGCAACAGGAGATGACCCTCGAAACCCTGGAGCTGTTCGGGGAGATGTACATGACGCTCTCCCTGTTCCCGCTCTTGCTAATTATCATTCTCGTCATCATGGAAATGATGGGGCAGGACCAGACGATGATGCTGTACGGAACCGTCTACGCGCTGGTCCCCCTGACCGGTCTCGGATTCCTCGTGTTGATCTCGACGGTCAAAGAAGACGAGCCGGGTGACGGTTATCTCAATCCGGAGGGCTCGAGTCAGTGGGTAAAGGTCGATACTGATACCGGGATTCTCAACCTCGGGTTAGTCGAGGAGTACACCGGCGAGTTCGGCGTCTTCGACCGCATGAAAGACCGCGAGGGGACCTACGAAACGCTCAAAATCATCCGCCGGCCACATATCTTCTTCAGGGATAACCCGCTAATGACGCTCGCGCTGACTGTCCCCGTTGCACTCGTCGTCGTCGTCACGGCTCTGGCATCCGGCTCGGTGCCGACCTCGTGGGAGGGAATGCAAGAGAACGCCGTCTGGGGAACGTTCGCCTACGTCTACCTGCCGCTGTACATCGTTCTTATTCCACTGACGATCTTCTACGAGTGGAACGTCAGACACCGAAAGAAGGTGCTCAGCGATATGTCCGACAGTCTCCGAAAGCTTTCCAGTGCGAACGACACGGGGATGACGCTCCTGGAGTCCTTTAGCACGGTCTCGGATACGTCCTCGGGCAAGCTCGCCACGGAGTTCGAGACGATGTACGCGAAGGTCAACTACGGGATGAGTCTCCGGGATGCCCTCGTGGAGTTCAACAACAAGTACCACATGCCGCGGATGGCCCGGACCATCAAACTCATCAGCAAGGCTCAGGAGGCCTCCAGCCAGATCACCGACGTGCTCACGACGGCTGCACAGGCCAGCGAGAACCAGGACGATATCGAGCGCGAGCGTCGCTCCCGGACCCTGATGCAGGTCGTCATCATTATCATGACCTACCTGACGCTGCTGGCCGTGATGGCGATCCTCCAGACCCAGTTCCTCGACGTGATGGCCGGCCTGACAGAGGGTGCGGCCGATGCTGGCGAACTTGACGGGGCTGGTGCTGGCGGTGGTCCCGAGGCACTTGGCTCGGACGTCGACACGCAGCTCATGTCGATGTTGTTCCTGCACGCGGTGACGATGCAGGCGATCCTCTCGGGGATGATCAGCGGCTACATCCGCGACGCCGAGATCCTCAGCGGGATGAAGTTCGTGATCGTCCTCATGACAATCGCACTGGTGACCTGGATGTTGATCACCTAACATGGCGGGAACGACGAACTTCTGGACCGAAGAACGCGCCCAGACCGCCCAGGACTTTGCGATCGGTATCAGCATCTTCCTGCTGGTCGTCGGCGCGGTGTTTGCGTACTTCCCGACGCTGTTTACCCCCTACGGACAGGCGATTCAGGGTGAGGATACCAGTGCGCAGGCCGAACGTGTTGGGATGTTGATCGTCGATGGTGAAGAGGATCGAAATGTCCTCACTGACGAGTCGTGGGTTGACGAAGAGGGTGGACAACTTCAGCAAGATTTCGGGCTAGCCTCTACGTCTCAAGTCGAAATTACATTAACTGAATTGGAACCAGACGGTGAGGAGAGAGCAAGAGGGGGCCACGAACATCAGGAACAGGATGCGTCGTCTATCTCCCGGATCGTACAGGTTAATCACGAAGAGTTTGGCGACGTTAATGAGGATGATTGCGATCCAGCCTGCCGACTCACAGTGAGGGTCTGGTAATCATGTCGGACACACGCGGACAGGCGTTCACGCTCGAAGGCGTCATTGGTGCGATGATACTGCTGACTGCTGTCCTCTTCGCGCTCAACTCCGCCGTGTTACTCCCCTCGACCGGCGAGACCGGGAATCAGGCCCAGATCGAACAGGAGGCGAAAGACATCATGCAGATCGCTGCCGACGAAGAGCTGCTCTCGGAGACGGTACGGTGTTACGACACGGAGAGTGAGGGATGGTTCGGAGGAACCGGTCCATCGACGGCACCGCCCGACAACGAGTTCGGGACGATGCTCGAAGAGACATTTGGGGACCGCGATCGATCGTACAACGTCGAGTTTGCTGACGGAGAGACAAGCTACGACGACGACGCCAGTCGAATCGTCTATCAGGGTGCGTCGACGCGGGACGGCGTCAGTGTGACTCGCACGGTGACTCTGTATAACGATGACTCCCTCATCGAGAATGACGGATGTAATCCCAGCGGTGGGGACGATCTCGGTGAATTAGATCAGGAAGATACACCGTACCCGATCAGCGATACAGATGACACGGAACAGATCTACAACGTCGTCGAGGTGCGACTGACGATCCGATAACCATGATGGGACACACTGATGACCGAGGACAGCTCATCCTCGCCGGAGCAGTCGTCTTTTCGCTCGTACTGATCGGTATCGTGGTCGTCTTCTCGACGACGTTATTTACTGCGAATATGGCGTCGAGTTCGGCGAATGCGGGGGTGTCAGATGCGGGAGCGTTGGAGTCGGATGTCGAGCGGACCGTACTCGAGTACGCCGACCGAGTGAACGACGATGAGTACGATGTGGATGACTTCGAGGACGATATCGAAGACGAGTATCCAGAGCTACTTGCCGAACGGTACGCCGAGTCCGGACCTACCATTGCCGATGTAAGTATTGATGCAGAAACAGATGAAGATGAAAATGAAATTGAGAGTGCTACAGTCACTGTAGTCTACGAAACACGATCGGCGACGATCGATCGAGAGATTGAGTTGGAGGACCTCAACTAATGAGCCGAAAACAATCCTTCCCCGCCGACCGCCGCGCCGTCTCGGTGACGATCACGCACGTCCTCACGATCGGGATCACGACGATCCTGATTTCGGGGCTGTTGATCGGGACGGGGACGCTTCTGGATAGCCAGAAGGATCGGGCGACCTACGATGAGAAGTCGACGATCGGTGATCGTCTGGCAGGCGAGATTACGGCAGTGGATCAGGCGGCACAGCAGGAGTCGGACGGAGAGATAACGGTTCGGACCGAACATCCGCGACGGCTCTCGGGCGGGCAGTATTTCGTCACGCTAATTGACGACTGCAAGGTCTGGGAGGGCTCGGGAACAAACCCAGATCGCTACTGTCTTGAACTCGAATCGGGACAGACAGACAGCGTCGAGGTGCCGCTTGTTATTGAATCTGACGTTGATACTGGCTCACCGGTACAGGGCGGCGAGATCTGGATCCATCACGACGGCGACAATCTAGAACTACGGAATGATCGGCCATGACATTTGGACCCGACTCCACTGACACCCCATCGGCGCGCGACCGCGCAGTCAGCGACCTGCTCGCCTTTGTGCTCGTCTTTGGTATCATCATCACCTCGGTCGGCGTCGTCTACATCTTTGGTCTCGGTGCGCTCGGCGACGCGCAGGCGGCCCAGCAGGACCGCAACGCCGAACGCGCCTTCTCCTCGATGGGGGCGTCGTTCAACGATCTCCAGACGAATCGCGGTCAGGAGCGACTGGCCGAGTTGAATCCACGGGGTGCGCGGATGAGTATCGATGAGTCTTCTCCAACAATTTCGGTTGATGGAATAAGTGAACTGAACGATCAAGATATGGGTGCGATGCACTATGACAACGATAACACCCGCATTTCGTACGAACTCGGGGCTGTATTCCGCTCTGACGACGAAAACAGCGTAATGATCCGTGAGCCGGAGTTCGTCTGTCGGCAACTCGAAGACCCCGATGAGACTCGTGCGATCGTCTCTTTTGTTGACGCCAGTATCGAGGGAGACGGTCCTACGGCGGTCGGCAGCGAGAGCACGATGCAGATCGGTGCGATACAGGAGGAGCAACAGGCGCACACACACGATAACGAAATTGAGATCACTATTGAGGGATCCTCACATGCTGACGCGTGGGCTCGATACTTCGATGCCAACGACTGGGAAGGTGACTTCAATGATATTGAGTCCGGAGATGAGGTTACTGCAACGTGTGAGAATCCTTCCGCTGACAAGGTTGTGGTCCGCAGCACGGAAGTCGATCTCAGCCTCGAACGTGGCGACAGTTAAGATTGAACCCCTTCAGACCGCCTTTTCAGCTTCCGCCTGCACCAGATACGCCCGGTCGTCGCTGTACTGGCTGACCTCCTCCAGCGCGTCTTCGGTGCCGATCTGGTTGAGCGCCCACGCCGCGCTGGCGCGAACGGTGTCGGAGTCGTCCTCGGCGAGCGTGTCGGCGAGCGGCTCTATCGCGCGGGTATCGCCGATCAGACCGAGTGCGCGCGCGCCGCGACTGCGGAGCTCCTCGGTGTCGGAGTCGAGCTTCTGGGCAACGGCTTCCGTCGCGTCCTCGGAGCCGATCTCGCCCAGCGCCTTGATGACGACCTTCTGGAGGCCGGGATTGCCGTCGCCGTCGATGTACTCGACAAGCATCTCGACTGGTTCCTCGGAGCCGATCTTGCCGAGAATACGGATGGCGTCCTGATCGCGCTTCTGGGCGCGCTCCATCATGGGCTCGACGGCCTCCTCGCGGCCCATCCGTTCGAGGGCTTCGAGGCAGTGTTCTTCCATGAAATCCGAATCGAGCAGGTCGAGCGCGATGAGGATCTTCTCGACATCGCCGCGCTTCTCGAACACCTTCAGCGAGTGCCATTCGGGCGGGAAGTCCTTGCGATGGTCCAGCACGTCGTAGAAACCGTGGTGGTCGAGCTTTTCGCGAACCGAGAGGTCACTCCACGTCTCGGCGGCGTCGATATCGTCGACGAGCGTTTCGGCCGCTTCGAGCAGCGTGCCGATTGCCTCCTCGTCGGCGTCGGCGTCCAGCCCGGTCGACTCGATGGCGTCGGCAGCGTCTTCGAGCCCCGCGACGAAGTCCTCGATCTCCGGTTCAGCGGCGAGTTCGAGGCCAGCATCGAGTTCGTCATTGACGCCATCGAGGAACCGTTCGACCGCGCTCTCGATCTCATCGAGACCGGCCTCGGTCCACTCCGCGCTCTCGATCTCCTCGATCGCAGCGTCGATCTCCTCGATGACGTCCTCGTCGTATGGACCGCGTGCTTCTTCGAGCTGGTCTTCGAGCTCCGCTTTCTCGTCTTCGAGTTCCTCCGCCGGAGGTTCCTCGTCTTCGTCGTCCGGCTCGGGGAGATCAGCTGTTTCGAGATCGGTTTCGAGCGCGTTCAGTTCGCTCTCTATCTCGTCGAGATCGATTTCGGTTTCTGCCTCGTCGAGTTGTTCCTCGATCGCCGAGAGCCGTTCCCGGAGCTGTTCGATCGTGACCTCTGCCTCGCCGTCGTCGCCGGTATCATCGTCACTCATGTAGACCCCTCCATGCCCTGCCCGCTACGTCGGAGCGTGACCGGACTCATATAGCTCTATATCTTGGCGTAGGCCTTCTAAGCGTTTCCGTTTGTGCCCGACACATCGTCGCGCCAGTAGAACCGCGGCCCGAGAGTCAGATACGCCAGTCCGAGGATCAACAGGGCGTACGGAAAGGTGCGTCCGGCCCACGTCGGGATCAGGATCGCGAGCGCGTGGGTGACGCCCATTATAAACGCATCACGGGCGAGTAGATCCGGATACTCGATCGGCGCGACCATGAGATAACAGAACAGTGCCGTTGCCCCGAGCAGATAGTACGGGTCACCGAGCCCAGCGAGAATCGCTGCACCGATGATCGTCGCAGCAAGCGTCGTCTGTACTCCTTCGGTGTAGGAATCGCGCGTGTCGTAGGCGGTGTACATCCCAAGCCGAAGCACTGCCATCGCGACGAACAGGGCAGGTAGTCCGAATACCAGCGCCGCTTCGGGAGTCAGTGCGGGACCGCCTACGGCCAGCCCGTCGCGGGCAACCACGAAGACGATGACTGCGGGGGCGACGGAGAACGATGCCACGTCCGCGAGCGAATCGAGGTACTCGCCAGCCGGTGAGCCGCCGTACGCGCGCGCAACGACGCCGTCAAGGCCGTCAGCGATCGCGGCCAGCAGGAGCAGTCGTGCCGCGGCCATCGGATCCGAAAAGGCGACCACCACGGTCAGAAATCCCAGTGCAGCGTTGGAGATGGTCACTGCGTCGGCGAGACTCATCCGGCCGACGAAACGTGGCTGCATATGCCCGTGAAATGCCCAGACGTAACTTACGTTTTTACATTCGACCCGACGGGGAGTGGCGAACAGATCCCGATAGATCGGGCGACCTATATTCTTCAAATCCTCATCTGTTCGTATGGAGCGCCGGACCTATCTCGCCACGCTTGGCGCTGGGACGCTCGCCGGGCTTGCTGGCTGTACAGCCTTCGGCGACGCCGAGTACGACATCGGGATGACTGCCAACGGGTTCACGCCCGAGACCTACGAGGCGTCGGTCGGCGAGACCGTCGTCTGGCGAAACACGAGCTCACGCGCCCATACCGTGACCGCCTACGAAAACGCGATTCCCGACGGCGCAGACTACTTCGCCTCGGGCGGGTACGAGAGCGAGGAGGCCGCTCGGGACTCGTGGCACAGGGATCTTGGAGGAAATATCGACGTTCAGAGTACATATCGGTCCACCTTCGAGGTCCCCGGTGAGTACAACTACGTCTGTATTCCACACGAGCGTGGCGGGATGGTTGGGGTCGTGGTCGTCACTGACGACTGAGCATTGTCACCTGTCGGTACTGCTCACAAAAATTTCGAGCGCTACCGCTAGACGTCGACGTCTTCTTCGTCCACGTCGACAGAGGTCTCCTCTTCGGCTGCGACCTCCTCGGGACGTGCTTCGAGTCGAGTTTTCTGGATCTCGACGCGGCGGACCGGGTAGATGGTCTTTGCCTCGCCGTAGATCGCGCTAGAGAGTCGACCCTCGACGATGCTGTCGAGGAGCTCCTCGAACGAGCGCTCTGCGCCCGCTTCCTCGACGATGTCGATCATCTCGCGGCGGATCGCCTGCTCCTGGCTGGCGTCAGCCTTCTTCGTCGTAAACGCGACGGGCTGGACCTGTACACGGTAATCGTCGGTCGTCAGGACCGTGACGTAGGCCTCGATCTTCGAGGCACCACGGCGGACCAGCGAACGCAGGTAGTCCCGCGTGAGTTCGTGTTTGATGAACTCGGTGTACGCGGCGTCGCTACCGACGTCGTTGATCTTGAATTTCAGTTTCGTGTTGTTCTCGCTGGCGTCGTTTCGAAGGTCGCCCAGCGTTGTTTCGATGTTGCGGCCGAGAACCTTGTCGGGTTCGTCGGCGGGTGTTTCACCCAGCTCCTCGCGGTCGAACTGTTCGGGAGCGTGGACGGTGTACCACCGCTTTTCCTGTGCTTGCTTGGATACGGATCGTTCACTCATGGTTGTGTGTTGGTATGTTGGTCGGCGTGCTGTACGATCTGTGTTGCGACATCTACATTGACAACGTAATCGTCAACGTTCGTCTGGAGTCCACCAGTGGTCTCGCGCTCGATGATCGTGACGACACGGTCAGTGTCGTCGACGTCGGCGGCGTTCTCGACGCGTGTCTCCATCTCGTCCGTGTTGTCCGGCCGGATCGCTCGTGCGATCGTTTCGGCGTACTCGGATGTCGTTCGGATGCTTGCGCGTTTCATAGTGCCTCCCTGAACGCGGCGATGAAAGACTTTGTTTCGCCCTCGAATCTGGCGTAGCCTCGTCGGTTCGTACCAGCGAACTCGCCGCCGGTCGTTTCGATAGCACTCGCGAGTGCGTCCTCGACGGAAGCATCGCCTGCTTCGTCGACGGCAGCGACAGCTGCTTCGTCGGCGGAGACGACCAGTGCGGTCGGTTCCGGCGAGCAGTACTGCAGCAGTAGTCGTGCCGTTGTCCGAACGGGAGCGTCCTCGACGCGTGCGACGAACAGGCCGTCGTACCGGCCGGTCGTCCCGTTCTGCAACCCGTCGTGGACTGCAGCAGCGTGGGTACGCCATGCCGATAGTGCATCCGACCGGGCGTCGTACCCGAGTGCCAGCGCGATACCGGTCCCCGGCGCGTTACTCGCAACGGCCGAGAGCACGTCAGCGTAGCCTTCGACCGTCGCAAACGGACCGTCCGGAATCGTGTAGGGAGACAGCGCGCCTTCGATCGCTTCGGCGGCGCGAGCCTGTCCCTCGTCGACAGCCGTCGCGTCCAGCGCGACGAGCGACGCGATACGCCGATGTGCATCGGCGTCCAGTTCGGCTGGCAACGCGAGCTCTGCGAGCGTCGCCTGTACCGCCTCGGGGCGTCCCGAGTAGGAAGCGTGAAACAGCGTCGAGTGGGCGAGTCCGTCCGACAGGTCGTCGACCGGGAGTCCGACACCGGGGCGCTGTTCGACGCCACGTTCCACTGCGGCGTCCAGTACCCCGGCCGTATCATCTGCACCGATAGCTGCTCCACTCGCGACCGCACCCGCGAGGGCGAGCACAGCATCGGGTGTTACTCCGAGGTCGCGTGCGATCTCGAACGCAGTCGCGCTTGTCGGGCGAGTCGTTGGTCGAATCGCTGATAGCACCGACTCGTCGGTCTGACCGGGGTCGATACCGATCGGAACGACGAGCGCGTCGTCCACTCGTTCACTCCGTCGGATGTAGGCGTCGCGTGTTTCGACAACGCTCACCTGGAACGGCGAGCCGATTTCGTCGAGTGCACGGGCGAGGACGCCACTCGCTGCAAGCGAATCGCCGTCAGCATGCGCGAACAGCCTGACGAATCCGGCCTCACGTAGCTGGGCGGCGATGTCACTTGTAGCGTCAGCGTCGGTCGTTGCTCGCCCGCTCGTAGACATCTATATGATCTCGACGGCGTTCTCGTAGGTGTACTGGAAGTCTTCGTCGATCGCGTCGCCGCGGTAGTAGTCCGCGAGGCGGCGAACCTTCGACTCGGTGTTCTGCAGTGCGCGCTTGTTCTGGTGGTCCTGTGGGTTCTCCTCGACGTGCTCGTACAGTCGAACTGCACGGACGAGCAGGTTGTACAGATCGTCGGGGAGTTCGGGGTCAGCGTCGTTCTCTTCGAGGATCTCGGATACTTTCTTGCCCGTCGCGAGCTTGACGTTCGGAATCGGCGTCCCCTTGACGCCCTCGTCACGCAGGACCAGCCCGATCTCGCTCGCGCTGTGTCCCTGCTCTGCTAGCTCGACGACGCGCGCTTCGATCTCGTCGGCGTCGACGTCGCTCCACTCCGGTGGTTCGTCTGCCGCCGGGTGATCGGAACCGGCCGATCCACGGCGACTGGTATGCATTCGTGCCATAGTTTGAGGATAGGAACCGCACAGACCGCTAAACGATAGACCGGCCACGTGGCCGGGTTCACTTCCGCAATCCCAAGCCGCCCGAGTGGACGGCGAGTCAGATTTGCGGCCGTGTTGTTCCCACGTACATTTCCTGTCGCGCCGGAACAAAAGCATGTCGAACTGTTCTGTCTGGATGATACACCTGTTACCCCCCACGACCAATAGTTTCCAGTTGAGCGTCAACTACGGTGTCGTTGGGGGAACGGTGTTTTTCTCTGTTGGACTTTTCCTATACGCTCCAAAGTATTTTAAAAAGAAATAGTATAGATGGATTTATGTAATCGAACCCGCATCGATATCACATGGTGTCTACGCTAACCATCGTTATACTCCTGATCGTGTTTGTCCTCTTTTTAATCGGGGCAGGCGCGGTCTGGTACGGAATCAACCTCTACAACAACCTCGTCGATCTCAAGAATCGCGTCGACAAGCATTACGCAGACATCGAGACATCGCTCCAGCGGCGTAACGACGAACTGGATGGCGTGATCAACTTCGCCAAGAAGGCCCTCGATCAGGAAGATCTCTACATCGAACTGGCCGAAGCCCGTGAGTCGGCAGGGAACGCCAATACCCCCGCCGAACAGGCACAGGCCGACCAGCAGGTCCAGCAGGCAATGATGAACTTCGAGATGCGCATGGAGGACCATCCAGACCTCGACGGCACCGAAGAGATGTTCAACCAGATCGAGAGCGTCCGGGCGATCGAGGCCGATCTCCAGGATAAACGGACTGTCTACAACGACGGAGTGACACGGTACAACACCCGAATCGAGCAGTTCCCGTACATTCTCATCGCGAACCAGTTAGGCTACGACAACAAAGAACAGTTCGAGGCCGAGGAAGAAGCAAAGGACGCACCCGACTACGAAGAAGCCCTGAACGTCTGAGCACAGTATGTACCCGCTCTCGCTTCCAATGGCTGATTTCGTGGTGGTCTTGCTCGTGGAGTCGATCATGTGGCCGCTGCTGCTGGTCCCACTCGGCCTGTATATTGGCTACGTCGGTCTCAGGAAATACCAGACGAGCCAGCTCATCGCAAATACACCAACCCAAAAGGCACGATCGGTGGCTGGTGGGCGAGCAGAACTCGAAGGGAAAGCTGTCCCGGCAAACGGCACGGTTCCCAAACCGCTCTCGGATGGTGACTGCGTCTATGGCCAGTACGAAGTGCAGGAACGGCGCATCATCCGGATTCCAACCGGAAAGAATCGAAAAAGCATGCGTATCCCTGTCTGGGTGACAGTAGGCCGCGGAGACATCGGACAGCCGTTTTATATCGAAGACGATACCGGGCGAGTGCCTGTGGATCCCTCGGATCTCGACCTCCTCGTCGAGAACGGCACGGGAACCCGAACGGCACGCACCGACGAGCGAACACCACCAGACGTACAACAGTTCGAGGAGCACCACGACATCGACGGGGACAATAAGGGGTTCATCGAGCGAACAAAGGACGATTTCCACCCGACGAACATCTCGGTACGGACGTTGCTCAAATACTGGGCCTACGTCAGTTCGCCCTTTCTCAACCTCTTCATGTCGCTCGGGTTGTTTTCGCGGCAGCGACGGCGCTACGTCGAGCGATACATCGAACCGGGTGAGGAGATCTACGTCTTCGGGAACGCCCGTGAGCAGGAGAACAAGGCTGCCGACGCGATTGAGACCGAAGATCGGCTCCTCATCACCAAAGACGAGATGACCAATCGCTTCGTCGTCTCGGATTCGGGCACCGAAGACACTACCGTGCAGACGCTTCGCCGCCAGGCACCTGTCTGGCTTGCCAGTGGGGGCATTCTTAATGTCTTTGGCGTCTACCTTCTCGTAACAGGCCTGCTCTGATGACTGACGAGGATTCCAAGAAGACTGTCGAAACCGACGCGGACTCCGCCGCCGACGAACTGGCGCCTGCAGAGGAATCCCCAGACGACGAACAAGCGCCGTCGATGGACGCGATCGAGGCTGACCTCACCACCCGTGATGCGGACGTCACCGCCGATCAGTTTCTTGATCTTGAATCGGATCTCGCTCCGACGGCCGCAACCGAGGTTGATGACTCGATCGTCGCACGCGTAACGGGAGCTGGCCGTGTCGATGCCGACGCTGTCCCGGATGCGTTCCCCGTCGACATCGAGACCGACACGGCGCTGGCTATCGAACTGTCGGTTCGCGACGAGACTGTGACCACGTTTTTCGAGTATCCAGACTCGGGCACCAACGAACGGCTGGGACGCTGGTTGGCGACACTCGAGATTGATCCCGGAGCGTTCGCGGACCTCAACGGACAGCGCGTACTCCTCACCGTCGAGGAGGGGTTTTACGTACCGATCGTTCCCGATCACCCTCCCCGAGGCTCACGCCTAGGTATCGTCGGTATCCTGGCTGGGCTTGCGTTTTCAGCCGCGTTCTACGCCTCGCTCCTCGTTGGCTTCGTTTCCCTGTGGTGGGTCGTCGGATTCGCTCTCGTGACGCTGGTGGTGTTGCCAGCCGTGACCGCACTGGACGCCTGGTCTCTTGCGACCGAAACCGACTGGCGACAGAGCCCCTGGTTCTGGAGTGTACTGCTCGGGATCCCGCCGATCAACGTTCCTGCGGGGATCCTCTATCTGTACTACCGGCGGCAGGCTCGATCGCTGACAGATCCCTGAGACAGAGGGCGTTTCGAGGGGTTTATTTATGCCCGCGGTAAATCAATTGTTGGCGACGCGGGCTCGTAGATCAGCGGTAGATCATCCCCCTGGCACGGGGAAGGCCTCGGGTTCAAATCCCGACGAGTCCATTTCCTTCCTCGCTTCGCTCGTCAGTCAATGAACTCGTCGACCCTCGCAAACAAACCGCGTTTGCTCAGTCCCGACGAGTCCACCGGAGCGAACTTTTGTGAGCGAGTCTGCGGAGCTGGAGGGAATGAACAGCCCGCCCACGGGGCATGTACGCTTGACGAACGGATCCTTGAGCATCTCGGAAATCGCTCGTGGGAAACTCCGGCGACGAACTCAGTAGTGATGAAGTTCAACACGAGCAAGAGCCGAGTTGAGGAATGGTGTGAGAAGCTTGCTCAGGCGGGTCTGGTTGCACGGATGTAACCATAATGTGTGAATATTGTAACCTGTTCTATTGACGTTTTAGTGAATTGCTGAAGGATGAATGGCAGACTACTCTGGAGATCCTTCAGAATTCAAGGTGTACTGGTTTGCTCGTGATCTTGTTGCGGCGTCGTATGGCAGTTATGCTACCAAGGAAACAGGGATGCTGAGACAGCTCTCTGGACACCTCGACAGTACATTTGATGATAACAGCTGGGATGGAGAGTCAGATCTTGATGAACAGAAACAGCTGATCCGGGATCTCATCACCGGTTCAGTAAATAAGATGTATGCTGGCGATATCTCCAAACGATACCGCCAGACGGAGGACCTTGTCGAAAGGATTCTGCGTCGAATTGACGACGAGGACGACGTCAGGGAATTCCAGATCGCTATTGACGCAGTCGTCCGGACCAGTGAGATTCTGGATACAACTCCCAGCTATGGCGAAGATGAGATTGTGGAGATAGTGGACCAGACACTCCGGACGGAGTCCGGGGGGTTCGATCCATCGAAAGCCTATGATGCTCTGTACAATGTCGATTTTGACGGAGAGGCCTATCAACTGGGTGCTCAGCGGGAGCCTCTAATCGATTATGTGCACGAAATGATGAACGATCTCGATGAAGAATCTCACATCGGAGAAAAAGAAGTAGCCCGGATTGTCTCTGGTATCGTCCAGGAGTACGAACGTCGAGCTGGACAGAGTAGAGCATCGACTGCAGGAAACGTTCTTGAGACCGGACTCCAGCATATCTTCGACCGGTTCGAGATCCCGGCAACTGGAGATCCCGCACACTTCGGGGATCTTGAGATTGATAACATGGTCGAGGGACCCGAGGGTAGTATTGGATTTTCCTGCAAGCGAACGCTTCGAGAGCGGTTCCGGCAGAGCCTCTCCCGTGAAGCCGAGATTGGTGTTGATGAGGTCTGGTTTGTCTCTCTTCTGATGGCTGATGTTTCACGTGAGAAGTTAGAGGATATCAGCAACGACGGTAGTCGGATCTATGTCCCCCGGGACTCGTTTGTCTGGAATCGGTACCATGACGCCGATGATCTCTCCTATACGCTTCGGCCAGCAGATCAATTCATAGAAGATGTAGTGGAGTTCACGGGTGTGGAGTCTGAGATCGGAAATGCTGATATTTCCGCGTGAGTACAGATGCTCTTGCAAGGGACTATTTGGTTCCAGAGTTCGCAGCCTAACGTGAGAAATCAAGCAACTGAACAGTACCCGTCTCAACGATCTATCTGGTGAGTCACATCCTCAATTGTATGGGTGACGATTCGCGATGATATATCTGCGTCAAGTTCAGTCAAGCTATTCGCGATTTGTTGGTTGAGTTCGCGCCCCTGATCACGGTTTTCTTTCCGGAACCGCTTCATAACATTCTGAATGATATTTGCAGACTCCGTGAATTCCTCTTTCTCGAAAGCTTGTCCGATGATATATATGTCACTCGTGCTATCCGGCCCAATCGTCAGATCTGGATTTTCGACCAGGTCGATTGGTTCGTCAGCTGCCATCACAGCACGGAACCAGTCTCTGACAGTTCCCTCCGTTTTATCGATACCGTGTCGATCAAGTAAGCTGTAAATCACACCGATATTTTCATACTCACTGTAGATCTCCCGCATCGTCGACCACCACGTTTCCAGTGACTCTATAATTTCAGACCCAGATGGGCCTTCCCCGTAGAGTTCTGACAGTGCATCTTGGTAAAGCTCTTGTCGGACTGAATCGGGGATAATCTTGACCGTATCTCCAGTGACAAGATCATGAGCAGTTATCCACGTAAACTCGGAGCTATTCTCCCCGACGCTTGATTTCTTTAGCAAGACTGATCGACTAAAATCGAGCTCTACTTCGTTCGCATCCGTGGTTGAGATCCTTACTTTGCCCGACTCATGAGCCTCTGGACCCCCCGACGCACCCATTCCGCGCCCAGTGGCTGTGAACGCACTACTGGTATCCTGGAATGTTTCCACGTCCGGAAACGGTGATTCCTCCGACGGTTTCTCTGTTTCCTCCACGTCGCGGCCATGTGGCTGTTCGTTTAGTTCCGGTTGGGCTGGCCACTCGATCTCATTGGGTACTCCCAGTTGATCGTGGATACGAGTGGCCTGTTCGTCAATCCACCCCTCGAGACGGTCTTGGCGATCGGTCCCATAAGTGAGCAACTCGAGCTTCTCGGCATTGGGCGCAAAATAATAATTCGCGAGAGGCGGCGGAACATCTGCCGGTAAGAGTACCCGATCAACTACATCAAAATCACGGAACTGGTCGGGCTGAGAAAGATATACTCCGAGTTTCTCAAGATCTGCAGGCGTATACGACGTGGTTTGACGGATCGCATACTCAAACACTTGCTGCATGTGGCCAGACAAAAAGACGATCGCGATACGCTCATCGGTCTGCGTCGCCTCCGTCAGTTGCTCTGTAAGATATGTGAATTTTGGATTCGACTCCGAGAGTGCGTCGTACATCGCCTCGAGGTGGTCAATCACTTCACTGACCGTCGCTGGAACGTACGCTTGCTCGTACTGATCACGCAGCTGGTCCAGTGAGTGAAGCAACTGTTCTGTTGTTTCAGGTGAATACCGGCCCTGCCTGACAGATTCTTCTCGAACCCACTCGTTGTACAGATCTGTCGGAACAGAGAGCCGCTGTATATTAAACAACCGACTCCGAATCGTCCCAGCGAGCTCCTCTGTCGCTGGTTCGTCAAGGTCGACGTACTTTTCGTAAATTCCATTGATGTGGTCAATCAGCTCGCCGGCTCCGAAGCTATGGAGCATGAACGACCGTGGATCGGACAACCGGCATATCTGCGCCCGGGCTTGATCAATAGCGGGCACGATGTGATCCTCTTCAGTCTCCGGCCCTGCTGTTCCCAGCGCCTGAGCTGGTAGCCGCGATACAATCCGTGATATTCCTTGGCTTTGCTCTTCAGGATACCCATACCGTGGCCAGCCATACCCAGCGTCGTGTTTCGTGAAGAAACTATACTGGAAGACTACCGATGTCTCTGGCGCGACATCACGAATTGCATCAATTAGCTCTGGTTCACTTCTTGATGTGTGGGCTTGGAGATTACAAACAATCACATCGGGGGCGTCTATTGCTGCTAATCCTTCCAGTGACTTTGTCAAGACCACTTCATTTGGTCCGCTGGCGTCTGTGTTGTAGGGAGTCACGGAGTCTCCCTGTACACGGCTTACTGTTAGCCACTCGGTCGCCGGCAGAGCTGTCCCAGATATGTTATCCTTTTCACCAAACCCATATGATGAAAGAGCTTTTCTAAAATCTTTGAGCGTTCCCCACTGGACGGAGGTTCCGGGCGTATACACAGCTACCCGGACCCCCTCATATTGGTGAGCTCCCTGTAGTGCAAGCTCCAGTGGCACAAGGACACCAGCATGAGGGACATAATACGGGAGTAAAACTCGGCCAGATCCACCTGATTGATACATCATCGCGAGATTACGGAACAGTGCTTGGTGGTACTCGTCAAACTCGATCGGATCCCACCGCCCCTGCACTGTTGCATATTTCAATGATGCCTGCAATCCCAACAGGCGGCTTTCCTCTTCTGAATCAAAGCGAAGGGGAAGACAACCTTCGGGAGCTGATTGATTGGTCGCAGTATCGACTCGCTCTTGCACATCTGGATCAGGGTCCTCCTGGGAAGCTGCCAGCGCATCTGGCGTTGGATATAGATTTACCCCGGAGAGCGCATGGCTCGCCGCTCGACGAATCTTCGGATCCTCGCTTTGCAATCCCCGCAGGAGCTCGGGGATGAGGCTACCCGGATCGGCTACTGTTTGCGTGAGTCCGCCAAACAGTTTCATATAAAGGGCGCGAGTCGATCCCTCTGCATCCCGTGAAAGCCCCACAATATGATCCAGTTTGGGAAATTCTTTGCTGGATTTTATGCGTCCCGCCTCAATCAGGGCAGCCAGCAATTGCTCCCGCTCAGATCTGTCTTTGGCACCAGTCAGTCGGTCAACGAGCTCGCTGATCACTGCAGATAACTCGGCTGATTCGCCGGCTGCAACAGCGCCTACGACCCGGCCATGTGCCCGGAGATCCGTCTTATCGAGGTCAGTGACCAGCTGCCAGACAGAAAGACCCGTCTCAACGTCAGGACTTTCGGAAACGACAACAAGGATATCTGCTGCAGTTGTCGCAACATCGTCGTCGCCCTCACAGACTAGTTCATACAGTAGATCGAAATCAACATGTAGTCGATCCGGCTGGTCGGCTGCGATTAATTGTAACGTCTTTAAAGCAGTTGGCAAATCTTCTCCGGCATTCAGGTCTGTAACGGCCCGCTCGTGAATCACTTCGAGTGCATCGGCTGCGGCTTCTTCCGGGGCTCCGGTTTCGTCATCACGCCAATCAAGCAGTATCTTGACACTCTCCGTGCCGCCAATACGGGCAAGCAAATTGTAGGTCGCGATGCGTTGGTCGATTTTGCCCTGGAGTAATGGGCTGAGAGCATTTGCAGAAACCTCATTGAGAACGTCATTAGACCCTACTTCGCTAAGAGTCTCAACCGCCTGATAATATGTTTCTCTCGTAACCTCTCCGTCTGACGTGTACTCGCTGCCCAATTCTTCGAGAACGCCTGTGGCAACCTCCGGATCAGTCTGTATCAGATTTTGAAGGAATTTCCCAAGTCGCGTTTTGAGACCGCCACTGGAATTGTGGAATAAATTGAGAAAGCGGCTGGTATATGGGAGTACTCGCTCAGGGTGTCGTTCCAAAACGTGCTCGAGCTCGTCGATGATCGCCCACCGTCGATCCCCTTCTACCTGATCGTAATTATCGAGCAGTTGCTCGACGCGGTCTGTAGATCCGGACATACTAGTTCCTGCACCCCGTCAAATACCGAGGCTGCAGATCGCCTTGTCTGCATGCTCGTGCCTTGGTTTCGAGATTCTCAATGGTCATGGGTGGCAGTCTGGCCGGCCGTCACCCGGTACAGGCCAAGCAGATCGAGAATCCTGATTGATCTCAGCGTGTCTTCAAGCGCTGATCGATCCTCAACGAAATCCGACCGGTCTAATGTGGCGATTAACAGGGAATCTTCTTGCTGCTTTTCAAAATAATGGTATGCATCAAGGAGCAAATCCCGATCATCGCTATTCTCCATAATCTGATTTAAATCGCTGAATTTCCCGGGATAAGTTGGTGAGTGATCTTCGGGTGCATCCGTCCAGATATGGAGACTGCTCTCGGGGGTCTTGAGTTTCTGCAAAAATGCGACAGCCACCTGAAAATCCTGCTTGATTTGCTGTTGGAGTTCATTCTTCAGGTTGTCTGGGGGACTGTGAGCAAGTTGCTGAAAGATCGATTCTCGATGGGAAATGTACTTTTTTACTGGCGATTTTAAATCGTCAAATTCTCGGTCGACAAACCGTTGGAGATCATCTATCAAGCGGTATTCTTCACCTATTGAGAAGTCATCCGCCACACGGGCGGCGACCTGAAGTGTTCGCCGACGGCACGTTTCGACAACCTTTCGTGCCTCTTCATGGACACGGATGCTGGTCACGTACTCTGCAGTCGAGATGTCGAAATAATATGCACTCGCCGAGTGCATATCATCCCATTTCACACTGAACCCAATCAAGAGATTAGCATCAAGGAAGTGCTTGGAATGACCCTTCAGACTGGCTAACTCTCGTTCAGGATTGATTTTGTCACTTTCGCCCATGGTTCATTTTCCGTGGCACGCGACGCGTTCTGTGCGTATATCCCTGCATCCAGCAACCGTGATTCAAAGTCAGTGAGACTTTGCTCATAGGTGGCTAGCGACTGGTTTGCCTGTTGTTCCCACCGTTCAAGCGTTTCTGCATCCGTTCCACTGGCAGTTTCGTATCTAAGGCGATTGCAGAAGACCTGCCACGTGGTCTCAGTAAGTTCGGTCAGTTCGGCCCGCAGGAGAGGATACTCGTTCGTCTCCGCTGTGAGGAATGTATCAGCTAGTGACACAAAGCGGCTGAAACGGGTGTTAAACGCCTCAAACGCGGGATCAAGTGGTAGTTTCCCTTCCGCCCTGTACAGCACTTGCTCGAGATCCGACGCAGTACGGTTCTCCTCGCAAGCAAAGTTTTGCAGTGCGGGCAGGGTAGTAAATTTGAACTCCGGTTGGAACTCGTAAGGCGCATCTACATAGATCTCGTCCTGAAGCATTCGATCGCGTTGCTCGCGGAACCGATACTCCTCTACTACTCTTCCGAGCTGGTCTACCGCTTCGTCCAGATCAGCACTGCCGATCGAAGGCTCTGGCGGTGTCTCTGGCCCCGGCATAAACTTTGTCGCATCTCCTGTCTCTTCGACAGATGCGACGCCGGTACGGGCGGCTCTGGTACCTGCATCGAAGGCTGGCTGACTGACGGGTCCATGGAGATACCAGTAAAATGGAAGAGCTTTCGAAATATCATTATCTTCGCCCAGATTCGCTTGGACCAGATATAGGATCTTGTGAAGATCCAGTTTGTATATGTGCGTACCATTGGGGAGCTGATCGAGCAATTCCCCAGTGAGGTAAAGCGCAACCTTCGTTGGATCTGTATTAGACATTACGGAAGGACGGTCTATTCAATACTCTCAGCGCATCAGATAAAAACCTTCTGCTGTCCCATACAGTCGTAGAACACCGCATCTTCGACATCTTGTTTCTCCCGCAGTGATTCTCTCCCAAGAATATATAGTGTGTGCTGACCAGAGGGTACATATCTCATGCTTGAACAGTCAACGGAAAAAACGCCGCGCATCGAGGATATGGAAGCTATCTCCGAGTACCTACTGGACGAGGTAACTAATCAAGCAACTTCAGATCATATTGGCCATCAAGACGCACACATTGGGAGTGCTCCATCGAGTACCTATTTTTCGGGGGCGCTGTCACCGACTCGTGCGGATATCGAGCATGATGACGATGATATCTATTCTCGAATCTCACCAAGTGCACTGCACATGATCATTCGTGTGGTTCGAGAAGATGACGGGCCACAGGTGGCAATCAAGCCGGATTTTGATGTCTTCTATCGAATCTTTCCACGGTGGAAAGACCGGGGCATCGACACAGAACAGTCAGTCTATCGAAAACTGTCTCCCAATATAGAGCCTGTCACAGTATCGCTGCCGGGGCCGGAAGCAGATATAGCAGCTATAGAGCGATCGCTGGACGATGCGGAAGCCACGATTGCAGATGCAATTGGTGATGCATTAGAAGATGTGCATGCAGACATTCGTGATGATCCGCTCCAGTACAGCAGTGGTCAGGTTGGGGAGCAGTTGATCGATGATTTTCATGAGGGTGAGTTCGACGACGCCGGAACCTATCGTAAGCATGCCGCAGAGGCTAACCGCGAATTACAGACTCCCAAGTTCGATGTGCGAGTAGCACTCGATGTGCTGAATCCGAATGACACAGGGCCATTACAATTGAAGCTCAGTCTGGAAAATATCGCCAGTGATGCTCCGGACCCAGACCTGATCGAGCACACGATCTTCGGTGCTGGCCTTTCAGTGTCCGAAATCAATGATGTCTCGTTTGCCCCGTTCCGGTTTACGCGGCTGCCAGAAGACTACCGCTATGACCGCGAACTGGAGGGGTACGGGATTAACTGTTCAGTTGAACGCGTCACAGATGCGGAACAAGAAACGCTCCAGACTACCTGTCTGCCGATTCACGAGCAGTATCGGTATCGACATCGAGAACCGGAGGATGATGAGTCAGTACCCCGATTCCAGCGATTGGCTGATGAGCCACTGGAGATCCTGCGAGATTTGAAGGGTGAAATGGAAGCCTATCGCGACCGGGTCTGGAGTACGAAAGTTACAGAACTGGAAGCGGAATACGGATCTTCGGTGGCTGAGGAGGCCCGTGAGCAGATGGCAGATTTTGAGGCCGAGATTAAGCGGTTTGAACGCGGAATCCAGGTACTCGAGGAATACGAGGATATTCGATGGGCGTTCGAGTTGATGAACGAAACGTTCGACGTGAAAGTGCTACAGGATGATGGGTCCCGGGCGTATGATTCGTGGAGGCTTTTCCAGATTGTATTTATAGTCTCCAATCTGCCAGACCTTGCTGCCCGCGAACACGCCAGTCTCGCGGAGGAAGTATCGCCGAGCGAGGAGGTAAGTCTGCTCTGGTTCCCCACTGGCGGAGGGAAAACGGAGGCGTATCTCGGCCTCGTTGTGACGGCTATGCATTTTGACCGAATTCGAGGGAAGAATATCGGTTTAACGTCGATGATGCGGTATCCGTTGCGGCTATTGAGTCTCCAGCAGTTCCAGCGGATCACGGAACTGTTTATGTACGCGGATGAAATCCGCGAACGGCACTCGCTTGGTGGAGACCGCTATTCGGTCGGATATCTAACGGGAGGGACGGAAAATAAACTACGTGATCTGATCAAGAAAGAATTTGCACAGAGCAGTCTTGATGCGAGAGACTCGGCCAAGAATCTCCAGAAAGCACAGGAGCTAGCGGACCGCTGGAAGAACGATTCCTTGCATAATATCTCTCGTGAAGGCCACCAGTTCCTGAACAAATGTCCGAAATGTAGTGGTGATGTGATCACTGAATTTAATCCAGATAAATTAACTGTCGATCATACGTGCATCAATAATGAGTGTAGCTGGGATCGGTTGCCAATCTACGTCATCGACAACGAAATCTACCGGCACCTGCCGACGATGGTTATCGGCACGCAGGATAAACTCGCAGCACTTGGGTACGAGCGGAAATTCCGGCTGCTCCTCGGGCACGTTGAGGAACGCTGTCCAGATCATGGGTTTACTGATGGGACAGAATGCACAGAGAAGTACTTCTGCTCGATTGACGCTGATGAACATCAGTCATTGTACCCGAAGGATCCGGTGCCCGGGCTCCAGATTCAGGACGAGCTTCACCTTGTCAAAGAAGAACTGGGTACATTTGAATCGCATTACTGGAGTGCAATGGAGAAAGTCATCGAATGGAGCAACCACGAGAAACCGAAATTGATCGCGGCTACAGCGACGATCGAAGCCTATGAGAATCAGATCTCGCATCTCTATCAGCGAGACGCCACACTGTTTCCAGTCCCCGGACCCGAATATCGGGAATCGTTTTACGCTACTGAGGACCCCAATGAAGTCCAGCGATATTTTCTTGGAATTACCCCGTGGAATCGATCACACATCAACAGTGTTGTCAGCATTCTTGAGGCTCAGCAACGCGCGGTTCAAGATCTGCGGGACAACTTTGAGGCAGCCGAGGACCTCTCAATCGAGGATTTCAACACTATTGATACATTGAGCGAACTCAGTGATTTGCTTAGCTTCTATGAGACCGCCGTGAATTATGTTATTAGCAAGAAAGAAGGCGCTCGGATCTACACCTCTATTGAAACTCAGATTAATGAGGATCTCACCAGAGACGGATACGACGAGATCGATCGAATGTCTCTCAGCGGGGACAGCAGTTTCCAGGCCGTTTCGGAGATGCTTGATCGATTTGAATCCCTGCCCGATAACCCCGATACGGACACTGAGGAAGTCATCATTGCGACCAGCACGATCAGCCACGGTGTCGACCTAGATGCTCTGAACTTCATGATTTTCTTCGGAATGCCTCGCCGGACTGCCGAATATATCCAGTCCAGCAGTCGTGTGGGCCGAAAATACCCCGGTATTATCGTTGACGCGTTCCACCCGATCCGTGAACGTGATCGTAGTCACTTCCATTATTTTGATAAATATCATGAATATCAAGACTGGCTTGTCGAGCCAGTGCCAGTCAATCGGTGGGCAAAGTTCAGTGTGAAACGAACCCTCCCCGGCCTGTTCATGTCCTTGCTCCTCCAGAAGCACTACACCGAGATTTATCAAGAAATCGGGTCTCCCTACCAGACAAAAACGATCGCAAAGGCACACGCCCAGGGGATGATTTCCGAAAAAGAATTAATCGAAGATCTTTGCGAGATATATGGTACTGATAAACACAAGAGCCCGGTCTTTAGAGACGTTATCGAGAGGAAAGTCACTCAGTTCATGAGCGCAATCGACAGCAAACAAAAGAACTTCGTCAGTGATAGTCTTCCCGGCGACCATGGAACCATGTTCAGCCTCCGAGATGTCGACCAGTCAGTTCAGGTATTCCCAACCCGAGAGGATGGACACATCGTAGAAAATCTGGCCGACAAAGGGGGTGAGAACTGATGCAGCGAGGCCTTGCGCAAGTTCTGTATCAGTTTATGCCCGGGAAAACCTTTGATAACCCGGAGAACGATACAATCGAGCAAGTCAAAGGAATCTCCAGTACCGACATCTCAGACGAGGTTAATACCGACTACCTAATTAAAAGTGTACGGGCGAAAGTGGATAACTGGGACGGTCCAGCGCAAGGATTTCTTCCGCCAGAACGAGAATTCTGGACAATTCAGCAGCCAGACTCTGTCATTACGAAAGTATTTCCACTCGTTTTCCGGTGTCGGAATTGTGGCCATGTCGTCGATCACACCTATAATCGTGAATCACTGGCCTCAGAGCCGGTGAACTGCAGTCATTGCGGGAGCGGACGGCTCTGGCAGATTCACCACGTGATGGTTTGTGATGAGTGTTCGGAGATGGAATCGATTCCGGTTCCGCGCTGTCGGAATGGGCACAACGACCAGTGGATGATTCTTGACAGCAGTGCTGAGCGTTACAAGAACTTCCGCTGGGTCTGCAAGATCTGTGATGAGGAAGTTTCAAGCGGACTATACCGTAAATGTGACTGCGGCAACTCGATGCAACCGACTGTTCATCGCGCTTCGATGGCCTATCGCATCCACAGTTTCACAGATGTTCATATCCACCATCACTACGACCTCGAAGAAGGCTCCGAAAAAATAGACACTGTACGGGAAGTATCACTTGGCGCTGCACTCGGGCTCTTTGAACATCCAGATACAGAAGTTCAGGAACTCGTGGAGAGGGATACAGGCGGAGATAGTGGTGTTGAAGATATCTTGAATGACGATACGCTGTCGCCTGAACAGAAGGCTGCTCTTCAAGAAAAGTACGGGGACCTCGTTGAGGAATCCGAGCAGCTAGGTGAGGTCCAGGAACAGGTGAATGAACTTGTAGATGCGGATCGGGAGCTGTCACGGAATCATTTGAATTTCCTGCGGACACTGGAAGAGATTGAGAGTGAGCGTACTGCGGAGTTCCTTGCGGATGTTGATCGACCGGTTGATTGGGAGGCAGAGTTCGCGAAAACGGGGATTGCGGAGCTACGGTTGACAAGCGAGTTCCCGATTCTCACAGGGGTGTTTGGGTATCATCGAACGTTCGATGATCCTGAGGAGGGGCGTTTCCCAGCAATCAAAGCGTTTCCGCAGAAAGATAATGGTCTTCCAATTTATGCAACACGGACCGAGACGGAGGCGATTTTGTTGTCGCTTGACCCAATCGCTGTCGCGGAGTGGTTATATATAAATAATCTGGTGTCTAAAGACCCTGCGGAGTTGAGTGATGCGGAAACAAGAGCACTGGTGTATAATCGTATGGAGACTGTTGGACCATACTCGGAGTTGTCCGAAATGGACGAGGTGACAGAGCATGTGCATGGGTTGCTACATACGGTCTCACATGAGCTAATCAAAGAAGCTGCACAGCTTTCGGGAATAGAGAGAACGAGCCTTGCCGAGTTCCTGTTCCCTGAGGCATTATCCATAGCAATTTATTCAAACCATACGGAGTCCTTTACAATTGGAGGACTTTATACACTAGTTGAACGGAATCTGGAGAACTGGCTGTCTGATGTACGGCAAGAATCCCGATTCTGTCTATATGATCCGGTTTGCGCTGAACAGAACGGGACGTGTCATGCGTGCACGCACATAAGTGAAGTTAGTTGCCAGCACTTCAATCAAAATTTGAGTCGCGGGCATTTGTATGGCGAAGCCACAACAAGCCGGGACGTCACCGGTTTCTGGGAGCTAACCAATGGACGTTAAGTCAATCGCACATCTCTCGGACAACCTGCAGTCGTTGGGTGTTCCGCCGCGAATGTTTGGTGCAGTGATTGAGTACTGTGCTGGGGCCGTTGAGGGTGGCGTAACAGTTGATGCGATTTCTGATGAACTTGGTGTATCGCGGGAACTGACTCGGACAGTGCTAAAACGGCTGGTATTGGTAGATGCTTTAGCGCTGAGTGAGGAAGACGGAGTGTATAAAATTAATTATAACGTGTTCGACACGGTGATTGAGCGAATTCATTGGTTTTCGTCTATGGAAAACCAAGATGCTATTGACTCTATTCTTACAGAGTCTCCTGCAGAGATCGAAGTGGTAACGAGTTCGCCGTCAGGAATTGAGGGAATTCCGCACTCCAGTATTACGGGCAGGATGATAGAAATGATCGCGGGAGCATCGGAAAGGGTTGTTGTAGTGAACCCATTTTTCACTGATGGTGGGCTTGATCTGTTACTGGATGCATTCGTTGCTGCTACAGCACGGGGGGTGTCACTGCGGATGATCACGCGAGATATCGAAAAAGGTGATCAGTCAAATGCAGATGACATTGGACGTTTAGCGTCACGGATTCGTGATGGTGGACAACTGGAGAAATTCAGTGTGTTTGAGATTGATACGACAGCGTTCCAAGATGCGTCGTTGCATGCTAAGGCAATGGTGGTAGACAGTCACCGATCGTATGTTGGTAGTGCTAATCTTACTAATCAGAGTCTGCAAAATGCTGTTGAAATGGGGTTGTATCTGGAAGGGGTCCCTGTAGAGCAGATTAATTCGTATCTCGAACAGTGCTGTAACTCAGACCTGTTTTGTTCCGTCGATATAGAGTCAGTCCTGTAGCAGGGGTTGGATGGCTCTAGGAATACAACAATAGGCTGTAGTATCATCAGATGGGTTTCTCCCTACCGAAAGGAGGTAATTTTTGATGATTATGTACGCTGGCCTCCAAGGCTTCGGGCAGAAATCAGGCGGTTATATCTGGACTCGAGAACCGACGGTAATATAAATAAAATTGCACAATCTGTGCACGTATTATATCCAAACTATTTTGTGGTCAGCAAAGGTGGTGATTATTTATGAGCGGAACCGAGGGACAGCGGACACCAACCCTGGAAACTGACTGGGAGGATCTGACTGATGAACACCAGTCGCGTCGTGAAGAAATCGAGAACAGTATTCGAAACTGGCCCGAAGAAATCACTCAAGCATCCTATATCATAGGTGCCATTGGCGCTGGGAAAACACAACTTCTGTCTCATCTGTTTAGATACTCATATGCAAACACCGGAAAGCCAGCGCTGTATGTCACGATGGGTCAGCTTCTTGATGACCTAGAATCCCATGACGAGTACCCTGAAACAGGGGTAATCTCACAAGAAAAACTACATGATCTAATGGAAGATGTGGCCAGATCACGACTCGACGATATCAATTCAACGATCACTGACGAGGGCAACTTCGACCGCGGAGACTACTTATTGGATGCTGGTCGTCTCTCAGATGTCAAAAAGTATGCAGACATTCTCGGAATCTCCAAAGATGAGTTTAGTGAGATTGCCACGCAGAGTGATGAGATCATCCTCATCGTAGATGAAATGGAGGAAAGTTACAATCGGCTGGGCGAGATGGTTGCCCAGACAACTGGACCGCTACGCGAGGTCGTCGAACGAGTCGAGCGAGGCAACTCCTCGTTTTATCTAATTGGGGGATTCGGGTATGCAAGTGTTCACGAACTGGGGGAAGCAGAATACCGGCGTGTCAATCCTGTAACTCTCCCAATCATAAAACCCCAGAGTATTCCATCAGTACTTGCATCAGAGATTACTCCGGAACAGCGAAACTTTATTTGGTGGATGTCACGCGGCCGGCCGGGATGGCTGGAAATTGCGAATTCGGGCTACGAAATGCGTCCAGATGGCCTTCAGGGAAGCTACAATACACTTGCGGATATCCCGAACCTGGCGATGTCACGAGTGGACATTATCGCACTTGAGGAACTTGAGGAATATCTTCAAGACTTGACGGAGACGGAACGAGATCTTACTGCAGCTACACTGTTTACTCCAGCACCCACACAAATCAAAAATATGGCGGGACTAACAGTAGACGAGTTGGCTACCAGTGATTCACCTGTATTGACTGACAGTGGCACAGAGAGCCTTGATGCAGTTGCAGATGCCTTCCTTGCAGGGACTCATCGATTCGACAAGTACGATGATGCTGTCGTATCGGATCAATTAGTCCGACGATTCCTCATACGGATTCTACGGGGGATATCAAATAGCGATGGTGAGCTTGTGTTTGGTGCTGCACAAACACCGATGTTCCAGCGCGGGACTATTTGCAAAGACCGCATGCTCGCACCACTTGCTGAGAGAATCCATGATATTGCACTTGAGGAGAGCGGCGATGGTGAGGAGGAAACTGTAGATTTCCTCTACGAACTCTTGCAGTTCATCCAGAGCACGACTGCAGAAGAGTTAGCCGGCGAATTCGGGAAGTTTTTTGATCTCTTTTCTGAAAGCGACGAGCTGACGACAGAGAGTTATGTTGGCCCCGGCCTGCAGACATTAGTAGTAGCATTCCCAAGTCTGATTACGAATCCACGGCTCAACTTTGCTGCGACAGGCCAGAGTGTCACTGAACAGTTCGCTAATCTCGCAGAGCAGCTTGAGGATCATAACAGCGCAGAGCAGCGACTGCGTGAATTTGGTCAGATTCTACAGGGAGAGTCACAATGAGTGTTGAACTCTATCCCGTCCCGGGAAGTGAGTCTGAAGTCGACGAGCTTGTTGAATCATTCCTTGAGTCGACAGTCTCGGAAGAGGGGCTGATCCCAAACAAGCAGTTTCTTATCTTGCTCTTTGGTGAGGAAGCATCTGAAGCGGTTGAGACGGTCACGACGGTTGCCCGCGACCAAGATCCAACCGTCGAACAGGCACTTGAGATTGGGAAACTTCGCGTTGAAGCCCTTGATGAACGCCGTCTCAATACGTTCACAACCAGTCTTTTGTACAACATGCTCGAGACGGATCCTGACGCTGATCTTCAAGCGACCATTCAGAGTGATCGGATCACCGATGAGGACGAACGAAAAATTGACTACTATCTTCCACGTGTCGTCGATACAGTCACCGAACTAGTCGAAACACAGGAAGACGCAATTGAGGCGTCTCTCCATTCGATGTTCCCCATTGAAGTCCAGACTGATCGGGCGAGTGATATGAATGACAGGCTGGAAAAAGATATTGTCACTGATCAGACAATCATTGATTACTTGTTGCTTGCTTCAGGTGCAACGGATGCAACAGAGGATGTCCGAAGCCTGGTTAAATTTCTCCGGGAAAACGATATTGATGACTCGGGGTACATATCGGGCGGTTCGGACAATATTTCGGGGTACAAACGTGTTTTCAGTCTATCATACGATCTCCCTACAGATGGGTTCCGGGATGAGTTCCGGACTGCCCAGCAATTATACGAAGAGGGCGCGACGGGAGAGTTGTTCAACGTTCTAAATCGGGTCGACCCGGAAATCGACATCCGCGAAATTTACAGCCATGAGGCCCCGATTGAACGGCTGCTCACCAGCCAATTTGCCGGGAATGACCGAAAAATCGCTGAGCGCCTTCTTCGCACAATTAACGGTACTCGCGCAATCCAGAACCATCGCGAACATATTGATTCCGAGTACACGGAGACACGGGACAGTCTCAGGGAGACGATTGAGGATACTCAAAAAGAAATCACTCGACTCCAATCGCATAATGATACTTTCACATCGGAAAAAATCGAGGTCTCCTCTGCGGAAATTGATCAGTTCGAGAACGTAATCGAACGTGTTGACCAGATCAACTCCCAGATTATAAGATATCTTTTTGGCGTCGAACGAGAGCAGCGAACATCTGTGTTCACGACTATCGAAACGCGTATTGGCCAGTACCATACCCAGTTACAGGACCGACGTTCCGAGATTGATATGCTCATTAATGAACTGGATCAACTCAACGAAACAAAAGATGGCCACCTGAACACTATCGATCGTATCTACGAGGAAATTCAGGACACCTCCGTAACGATTGACGTGCCGCCGGTAGAGCAGGTGAAAACGGACCTCGACTCAAGATGGGATGATAGGTTGCAAGAACTCAAGTCTGATCTCCCAGTGATTGACTTGGATAAAGATGATGACGAGATCGATGCGACGATTGACGAGTGGGAGCAGCTCATCAATGAGGCCAAACAGGATTTGGTTAGCCTCGCGCAACCAATAGATAAACTCGAGACATTTAACCAGCAGATCCAGCAAATCGAACAAAAACGAGAACGGACTCGAGAGTCGCTTGAAACAGTGATTGGCCTCATGGAGGATACGGCATGACACTTGACAGCCTCGGTGCAGTATTTACTCGATATGACGTCTCCTCTAGTCTGGCGGCGCATGAGAATGCAGCAAAGACGATTGAAAAGCTCAAAGACGAGTTCGAAGAGCAAGTCGGTAGCAGTAACCCGGGTCTGGAGCCAAATGACCGGGAGCAAGTGAAAGAGGCATTCCAACAAGTGGCCCATGAGGAGATCCAAACGCTACTCGATGATGACCTCAAACTTGAAGAGTTTCCGACGACCACAGGAAATGTTGCTGAGAAGTTGACAGAGATTCTTCGCAGCCCGCAGGCGGAGGCTGTTGTTGATGAGATATTTAGCTGGTTACTCGCGACAGGGCTCCCCCCGCTGTCAGACGAGGTCCAGGACGACCTCCGAGAGGTTGTCAAAGAGGATATTGATGCGGCCAATCAGGCTGTAAAGGATGCGAAGAGGGCACATGACCAGCTGCGAGGCCTTCTGGGGGATTCACAGGAAGACATCGACCAGGTGATTCTTGAGGATGTCAGGTCGGTGTCATCGGTCAGTGACCTCGAGAGTTTAGCGGAAGAATTAACACGATTGAAAGAAGCATGGGTTGGCGATTGGAATCTTGAGTATTCCACGGGTGCAGGGGAAACACTTTACCGGGATATCTTGGCCCTTCTTGAGCAAAATCTGGCTGAAGAGGTGTCCAAAAAGAATTCGATTAATGCAATCGCGATTTCAATTAATCAGACATCAGAACGCTGGACGCGATGGCTGGACAAAATAAACAGCAGCTGGGGGAATATCGAGAGCCTTGCTGAGAGAATTGAAGCGCCGGATGGATCATTCACAGCTGAGGACGCGCTTGAGTTGGTTGAGGAAGAGGTAGGGCCATCGAATTCGATCAATCGGTATGTCTCTATTCTGGAGATTGTGAAGGAGGCACTGCAGGAACTCGATTCAGTCAGTATCAGCTCACTTGAGCAATATCGGGGCCCAGACGGAGAGGTGCCCAGTGAAATCGAGACGAAGGTATCCGCACTGGATCAAGAGGTTGAGAAGGCGGTAGAAGCGTTGGATGGCAGTTTCGCTGCGGATTCTACTAGCGACATCAAAGACAATATCGAAAGTGTTCAACAGAGCACGGACGAGCTTGAGGAGCAACTGGAAGAGTTACAAAAGGTGGTGGCCTCGAACATCGAGACGACACGGCAGTTGGCAACAAAGTTTGATTTAGAAGAGGAAAAGTCCGAACTGAATGGGCTGTTAAATGATACCCGGTCCGCAGATTCGACAGCAGAACTTGTTGAATTATTCCGATCCTCTAAAGAACTTGAAGAAGAAGTCCGCAAGCCGATTCGGGAAAAATTGACACCGGAGCAGGAGGATTTGTTCACTTATTTACTCGAGCGAAATGATCAGGACCAACAAGCGGAGTCTGTCTGGGATGAAGTAACTCAAGAATTTGACCGAGATCGCGAAAATCTGTTACAGGATATTGCAGCGCTCGGAGAGAAGGATCTGGTGCAAGTTGACATCAAAATAGTGTAAACGGTCAAGATTCCCTGTTCGCCCACAAAAGCTCGAGCAATTCAAGAGATCCCTCGCCAACCGGTCTTAATTTAACAACTAGACCAGTGCATCACTAGGTGTTTTCCGTCTTCATAATGCTCCGATCTCATCCTCCTTGCATCCGACCAGCTCAAATCTGGAGAAAGCAGAAGGGGTTTTCATCTGGATACCCTATGGAACCGCATCCCGGCCCAACTTAATCCGCTTTCTGAAGTTCCTGCTCTTGAACGGGCCTGTCAAATATTTCTGCACGAATCGCAGTCCCCAGGGCCTGAGCCAGTAGCGGTGGGACGGCATTCCCCACCTGTTTGAATGCGTGGGTACGGGCGACCGGGAACTCGAAAGTATCTTTGAACGACTGCAGTCGGGCAGCCTCCCGGACAGTAATTGATCGGGCCTCGTTCGGATGGATAAACATGTGTCCGTCCTTGTAGAGATGGGCCACGATCGTGGTAGCAGGCTCCTTTGGATTCTGTTTTTTCAGTTTGTCGGGGAAAATATCTGTTCTGTAGGGCTGGTGCTCTTCAGGAATATCTCCGATTATGTAGGACGTCCCCTCACCCAGCAGTTTGTAGAGGGTGAGATCTCTCATATTGTGTCCACGGCACTCGTGGTTCAGCAGGGGTTGATCTTCCCAGTCGGCTTCCTCTTCGAGATTTCGGGCCCAGTACTGATACTCGGAGATCGGTCCAAGTTCGTATTCTTCTGCTTTCGTGGGTGGGGTATTTCCGTCTGGTGAAACTGGTGGTAGATCAAGGATAGCATCAGCAACCGTATTCCATGGCTCTTTGCTGTCTATGTCTTTTCGGAATGTTGGGAATTCTCTTTCTTCCTCTTCCTCAACGAACCCTTCGAGAGTATGCTGGTCCTCGCTGGAACGCTTTGATGGGTCCTGTTTGTATTTGATTTTCTTTTCTTCCTCATTCCGGGGTGAGCGGTGAGACTGCCACTCCACCATATCGGGATTATCGGCACCGATCCGGTTCCCGATGAAGAACAGCCGCTTTCTGTGCTGGGGGACGCCGAAGTCAGCAGCGTCGAGAAGCTGGACTCGAACCGTGTAGTTCAGATCCAGATCCAGATCCGCAACCTGTCTCTCGCCCCGCATCTGTTCTTTGATAGTCTTGACCACTGGCTCGTCATTTTCATTTTCTGCCGAGAGCATTCCCTCCACGTTTTCCATCAGGAAGGCCTTCGGCTGGTAGTGATCGACGAACCGAAGAAACTCTTCATAGAGAAGGTGACGCTCGTCGCTCTGGTTGTCTCTTCCCTCAAGAGAATTGATCTTGCTCTTGCCCACCAGAGAAAACGTCGGACAGGGTGGTCCTCCCGCAACCAGATCCAGTTCGCCTTTTTCGAGCCCGAGGTCCGGTGGTTCTTCTTCACGGATGTCACCAACCGTCATTTCACATCCGTGATTTGCCTCGTATGTCGGTTTGGTGTTCTTTTCGTGATCAATACCCCAGAGAGTCTCAAACCCGGCATCAGATAATCCCTGAGAGAGCCCTCCTGCTCCGCAAAAGAGGTCAATTGCAGTGAGGCGATCGTCGGTCATATGTTCTCTCCAATGTGGTGATGGTCGTTTAAACTTGCTGTTCGAACCATGTCTCTATATTGTGTGTATAATGTAATCAAGTTAAATACTCCGCAATGGACTACTGTCAGGTCTGAATGGACGTTGAAGAGTACGCCTGGGTGAAAGCTAGCGACTACCGAGAGAGTATTCTACTTGCACTGGATGACAAACCTCGAACCCCGAAAGAACTGTCCGAGATGACGGATTACTACCTCAGCCACGTTAGCAATGTCCTATCTGACCTCGAAGATCATGGTATGGCTGAATGCATAACGCCAGATAGAAAGAAAGGACGTCTATGGAATTCCACTGAAAAAGGCGAGAACATCATTGAGGATCTGAAAAAGTGACTGACAGGTGCTTGCTACCATTCGGAAAGACGGCTGTTTCTGTAGAAGTATATGAATCTCAGATCGACGTCGACAGAGCAATTAGCTGTGCCAGAGAGGGTGGTGTAGCCGATCCAGAAAAGAGAATCAACGAGTTTGTCCACAGTGTTCCGGATCTACTGGAGTGGCTAGAAGTTCACGGACGCGAATACCCCTGGAGAAAGAGTACGGATCCGTGGGAAGTGTATATTGCCGAGATCCTGTTACAGCGGACACGGGGAGACGCCGTTGAAAATGTATACGATAGCGTTATTGACCAGTTTCCCGGCCCCGGAGCGTTAGCCGATGCCTCAAAAGAAGAAATACGGGAATCCGTTCACTCACTTGGATTCGCTAACCAGCGGACACGGAGCCTCCGTGAAGTGGGAGAAATATTCACTGATGAGTTCGATGGGGAGCTTCCGGACAATATCGACGAGTTGCAGCTCCCCTGGCGCGTTGGGACCTACTCGGCTCGGGGAACACAACTGTTTGCCCGCGGGGAACCGCTAGCTCTTGTGGATGCGAACTTCGCCCGGGTGATCGGTCGGGTACTCGGGTACGACATGCCTCAGCAGCCACACAAGAGCGATGAGGTGTATTCCCTTCTGGAAGCTTTGACTCCCGGGAATCCCGAGATGGCGAGAAGTTTCAATCTGGCTATTCTCGACCTTGGGGCACTTGTCTGTACCTCAAAGACACCCCACTGTAAATCATGTCCGATTAGCCAATCCTGCAATTACTACGCGTCCAACTGAGCAGATCCAATTTGTGGTTCTGCTCAACTCAGCTAGCTTTGAAATATTCTGACTGATATGCCGTATCACTCAGGCCCCTTTCTACAGCCCGCTCAGCTTCCTTCCTCTTTACAATTTTTTTACGGAGTATTTCTTCCGGCTTCTTGTCTTCATCTTTCGACGTGTCTGGATCGTCATCATCGTCATTATTATTGCATGGATGGATTGTGTTATAAAGTCCTTGTGGAGTCTGTTTCCACGGGGCAATTAGACAGTAGGATTTGTTGATCTTTTCAGTGGTCCAACCCCAGATTTTCATACCATAATACCAGATCCCCCCGAGCTGAGGGGTTGATTGGTTGAGCCGATGGCGTCGTACATTTAATTCATCCAACCGTTCACGAAGCTCTTTGTTATTCTTTCGGGGGTTGGAAATGTCCATCTCTATAAAATCAGAAATCTCATCATACAATTCCTGATGTTCTTGACCAGCATTGTAATATTTTCGTGAGCGCAACTTCGGTCCATAAAACGAGCTAATCAGTGAACTAAATAGGATTATAATTGCCAAATCCGCGGGTGTAAGTGCAGAAAGCTGAGAAATCCAAGGAAAATCCGGGGATCCATCTCTTGTGAGCATATATATCAAAATTGCTCCAACAACTGCAGTAAATATAGAGCGTGTCATAGAAACGTTCTCAATGAAGGAAGCAGGGTGTTGGAACTGTGTCT